>JAYVZR010000085.1:0-16542 GCA_043783135.1 Ferruginibacter sp.
TAATAGTCATGCAAGGTAGTTCTCAGGGTATCATTTTCTGACGCTTTTAAACATCCGTAACTTTCAACGAGTTTGTCCGCTTTTTCTGTTCTTGTTAAAATAGCATATGCTTGGGAAATGCTCGTTGCATTAAATAATTGATAGATTGTAATGTCTGATTGCAAATAGATATCCACAGACCTATTAATCAATTCAGCCAAAGGCTTCCAATCTTTGTCAAATAATAAGTAAAGCTCTGTATCTCTAAACATAATATTTTATTTCCCCTCAATCTACGATAAAATACTCCTTGGCGAAATTCCTATATAAGTGTCTTATTTTAAATATCCCGCCTGTGGTTCGCTGGGTTGTTCAGGCTGCTTACTAGCAGGTTTGCTATCTTCTCCCCTTTCTCTTTTGCTGTCAATTTTTTCTCCGGTAAGGGCTGTGTATTGTCCTTGCTGTTCCTTTCTTGCTGCTTCAACACTTTCTCTAATGAAAGCGGCAGCTTCGTGTTCTTTAGATGTTCCTGAATCTTCCTTGAGTTTTCCTTCTGGTAATCGTTCAGGTATTTCTCTTCCAATTTTATAGCTAGTATTTCTATATCATTTTCATCCGGTATTTTTCTGGTTTCCGTCACCTGGTTTTCCTGAATCTTCTCCCAATTTTTTATCGCCTTGTAAACCTTCGCCTTCCACTTTTTTATCGCCAGAGCCGCCACTTCCTTCTTGTTGTACTCCTTGTTATTTTCTTCCATCGACTTATTTTTTAATTTTAAAGTAAATTCTGAATTATGGATGAAGATAAAGTTACGGATTTTGAACGGGCTTAATTTTAATCAGTCTTTTTGTATTAAACATTTTAAATTGTCTTTAGGACAATTAGTTCTACCAATCATTCCCGTTAAATATATTGTCAAAAAGCTAGCAGCACCTTAATTGACTTAAACCCTTACAGGTATTTCTTGTGAGGTTTTTTTGTTTCTGTTAGTAACAGGTTACTTTAATTCTTTTATCGCAATATGGCGAAACCGGTGTTCGCCACCGGGACGCCATGAACCGGACATATCAAATTCAGCAACGTTTGGAGCATAAGTAGCTGACCAGTGTGTTTGCAAACCTATCATGCCATCAGTTGCACCGGCAATAAAATCATTCACAGGTTCAATTACTTCCCACATCTTAACACCGTTTATCCGTAAAGTAATATGTGGTATATCTCCAGTCATCCTGATACGAAAACTGTTCCAGTCATTTGGTTTCCATACTTTCGCCCTGTCTGTAGCCTGCGCCCCTTTACTAACCCGTAGCATTTCGCCCAGCAAAGCCCCCGTTCCACCCGGCTCCGACAATTCAATTTGGTAAGCCTGTCCGCTTTCTGTTGAACGAAGAAAAATGCCACCATTGCAGAAGGAATCTATTTTTACTTCCAGATACAATTCAAAATTTTTATACTTTTTATTGCTTAGAAGAATGCCACCCTGTCCATAGGGGTTTTCCTTAAGAACGATGGTACTATTTTCTACATTGCACCCAGGTGTTGTTCCCTGGTGTGAAGTACGGCTGATATGCCAACCGCTAAGGTTTTTTTCATTGAACAATGGGGTAAAGCCTTTGAGGATGCTGTTTTGAGCAACTGCTGGTAATATTGATCTTGTAAATAATATAATAACGAATATCCTGATAAGCATAGATTAGTGTTTTAATAGATTGGTTAAATCATTCATTTACTTCCACTACAATACGAAATCCCATATCCCAGCCATTTCCCGGTCCTGCAGCATGTGTCATGTAGGTAGCGTTCTTTACATCCCCTACAAAAGAAGCGCCCTTTAAAACATGCACTTTACCTATTTTAGCAGGAATATGATCAGCAAATATTTTTTCATTGTAATAGTCCTGTACCCACTCCCATACATTGCCCAGCATATCGTAAAAGCCCCAGGCATTCGGCTGCTTTTGGCCTATAGTGTTGGTAGTGCGGGTGCCTATTTGTGCGGCTTTACGAATCTGCGACCAGGGTATATCGCCTGTTTCTCCGGCACGGGCTGTATACTCCCACTCAAACTCCGTTGGTAACCGGTATACCCTTCCTTTTTCTATGCGATTCAGCTTGTTTAAAAACTGCTGTATATTCTCCCAGGTTACATTGTCTACTGGATGGTCATCTGCATTATCCGAAACCTTATCTCCCTGGAAAACGGAAGGGTTGGAACCCATCACTTTTTTCCACTGGGCCTGTGTTACTTCAAATTGTGCCATAAAAAATGGCTTGCTAATGGTAACATTAAACCCCGGCAATGCATCCTGCTTTGCCAGTTTCTCCGCCAGTTTATATTCTTCTGCACTATACCCTTTTTCAGGCCCTGATTTAGTATCCGCATTCCCCGTATCAGCAGGCGGTATTGGATAAGGAGGCTGAAACCTTCCCATAATAAAACTACCCGGATGAACCCGGATTAATTTCATTCCGATGCTATTGGTAAAAGTAGAATCCTGTGCATGAAGCGCAGCTGCTGAAAGTAAAAACAAGCAGGCGGCTATTATTTTATCAGGCTTTAATTTCATTATTTTATCTGTGTAATTTGTGAGCGTTGTTTTGCCTTTCCCCAATTCTTTCTTTCTGCCCGACCTAATTTAAATATTTCCAGCAATTGAAGTGTAAAAGCCTCCTTCATTTGCGGAGTAGCAGCCCGTATCTGTTTTACTTCTTCTGGTGTAACAACAGATGCATTATTGCCTAATTCACCACTGTTGCGCACATAACTCAATACGGAAGCAATCCATGCATCATCATTATTTTTCACAGCCAGCATCATATCTGGATAGGTTTTACCATCAACCGGTCCTTTTAACCCATACATTACTAATTGCACCAGCAATATTTTATCGCCTTTTACACGAAGCGAACCAACAAGCGGAGGAGCCGGCATAGGTTTACCTCCAATAGTTATTCCTTTGCCATCGGGGCCATGACAAGTGGCACATAACTGTTTAAAAATAGTAGACCCATCAGTAACCAGTTTTCTATCGGCAATACTTAAGTTTTTGGTGTGTTCTTTCTCTGCCAGCAACCTTGTTTGTGCTTCTTTAAAAGTAGTATAGGAGTATTGCATCAATTGATTATCGGGGTTTGAAGCAAGCAGGTATTTTACAATTGATTGCGCATTATTGGTAGTATTGGTTCTAAGTGAAAGTGATAACTGTATGCGTACATCAGGACTGGGATCGTCTTTAAGAGTTGCCAGTTTGTTAATCACTTCTTCATCATTCTTTTTTATATACATTTCGCTGATCCATATTGCTGCCTTTCGTACCTGCGCATTTGTATCTGTAAAGGCGGTAAATAAAGTATTTTTATCGATGGCATCTAACCCCTCTAAAGTCCATAAAGCATGAATGCGTGCCAATGTGCCGGGGTTCTTTGCTAAAGAAGCTTTTTCGCCTAATGTTATTTGTTTTAATGCTGGCACAACTGACTGGTCGTTGCGTACAATGATTTCTTTTTGAGCATTTTCCCGCCACCATCCATTTGGATGATCGAGATAGGTAAGCAGTTTGCTGGTGGGTGCGGTTAGCATGTCAGGCCTTGTAGTATCCCGCTTATATCCATCATGCACAACCCGGTAAATACGGCCCATTCCCCTATTTTTATACAAGCCTTTTTGGGCAATAATATTACCTAAGTACGAATCGGGTTTTGTCCACTCGCTCTCTTGTATAATACCATGGTACATATCTACAATATAGAAACAACCATCCGGGCCTGTATAGGTATTAATAGGGCGAAAATTCATATCGGCAGAGGCAAGCCAGTCTTGTTGCTTATACACATCTTCGATAAATATTTTTCCATTTTTGTTAATTACCCTGCCTCTTTTTATAATTCTGCCAACCGGCTCAGGTATAAAATAATCGCCCTGCATATCGGCGGGTAGGCGGTCGCCCCGAAAGATAGATTGGCCGCATCCGGAAGTAAATGAATTGAGTGTATTATCCTCGGGTCTTAATGCTTGTCTTCCACCCTGTGCATCAATATTGCCGATGATTGGCCAGGGTTTTGTAAAATCTGCCGAGTACTGATCATCAAAATTTAAAGCTCCGTAAGCCGGCATTTGTTCTATCTGTACTGCTGGTAAACCTGGCCCTGCCTCGGAATAAAATAAACGGCCATAATTATCGCTGGTAAGCCCCCATTGACCAATCATATTATCAGTAAGGGTATCGGCTATAAGCATACCGTTTTTGTATTTGTACCGCAGGTTATCCCGGCTGGGATAAATCCAGTTATCCATGTTCCATAAAAAACCTCCATTCTGGTGCTCCAGGTTTCGTACATCCAGCATGTCATTTTTAAAAACTATTTTTTTCTCATCGGCTTTTCCGTCGCCATTCGTATCCCGGTAACTCCAGATGTGTTGTACGTTAGTGATGCCAACCAATAGCTGATCGCCAACTGGCTGAATGGTACGGGGTAAAATAAGACTGTCAATAAAAACAGTTGACTTATCCATTTTTCCATCGCCATCGGTATCTTCTAAAAGCTTAATCCGGCTTGTTGGCGCATACTCGCCTGTAGCATTGGCATCTGTCATATAAGTATTCATTTCAGCAACATACATTTTTCCGTTGCCGTCCCAGGCAATTGCAACAGGTTCCTGTACCATCGGTTCACTGGCAACCAATTCTACGTGATAACCTGCGGGTAGCTGGATTTTTTTTATACTCTCTTCAGGCGATAAAGGCGTAGCAGGTGGATTGGTATCAACAACTACTCTTTCAAAATTCTTTGGAATCACATTAGTATTGTTCTGCCTGCAACTGCAAAAAAACAATAAGGCAATAATGCCCATAAGAAACAATCCGTTTTTTTGTTTCATGATGGAAGTGAGCATAGAAATTATAGTTACTAAACCAACAAGTATTAAATCACTAAAAACCATTAACAGTTATTACAGTGAATGATATGATCAATAGTATATTTTACTTTCGGTTAATTTTTAAATATGGCAAAATTCAGAAATTCAGTTATAGATATATAGAAAAACAATTTCTTTAGAGATGTATAAAATAATTTTATAAAAGGTTTTATTTTATTTGGTTGATACAATTGGTGGTTAATTATTTAATCACTTTTCATTTTTCCAAACCACCGCATTTTTCATCACCCATTTAACTTTGCCTAAAATTGTAATGTTGTTTAATGGGTTTTCATTCACCGCAATAATATCAGCAAAAGCACCAGGAACAATTTCGCCAATCAAACCAGTTTGCCCTAATAATTCAGCTCCGTTGAGTGTAGCTGTTTGAATGGCCTGTAATGGCAACATGCCGTACTGAATAAAAAATTCAAAGTCTTTGGTTTGTGGCTCAGCCCAGTCGTAGCCCCCAATATCAGTTCCATAGGCAATTTTAACACCATACTTCATTGCTTTTTTAAATACTTCCGGTTCGCTTTGGGTGAAATATTTATTCAAGAAACTGCCTTCCTTTGCACGCCCTTCTGCTACATAATCATTTACATAAATGGTGGGGCACCAGAATACATTTTTTTGTACCATTAGCTGCATACATTCCTCGTTCATTCCAAAACCATGTTCAATACTTTTGGCACCGGCATTGATGGAATAAATAATTCCTTCAGGAGTTACAGCATGTGCAGCAAGTTTGCGGCGGCTTTTGAGGGTTTCATCTGCAATTGCTTCAATTTCTTCTTTGGTAAAATTGGGAATGCCTTTGTACGATCCATCAGGAAGTTTTTGATAACCCCTGTCTGCATAAATTTTAATCCAGTCTGCGCCATAGGCAATTTGTTCCCTTACCGCTCTTCTGCCTTCATCTGCCCCTGTTATTTCCTTTAAACCTTTTGGCATTTTTAGTTCCCAAGCATAATCCCTTTCAAGTACCGGGTAGTGGCCAGTTGTATTGATGGCTAAAGTAGATACAAACATCCTTGGCCCTGGTATCACTCCATTATTAATAGCCTTTTTTAAATCAACATCTGCATAACCTGCACCCTCAGTTCCTAAATCCCTTATAGTAGTAAAGCCGTTCATTAAAGCCTGCTTGCAACTTTTGGTTGCCCGGATGGTTCTATAGGGAATAGATTCTTTTAAAATTTGTTCATCATAATCTTCATTGGTAATATCTCCCTGTAATAAAACATGTGTGTGGCAATCAATTAAACCCGGTAAAATAAAAGAAGTGCTCAAATCAATTACTGTATCTGCCTTTTTTGTAAAGGAGACTGCATCAGTAATGGATTCAATTTTGTTTCCAATGATGAAAATAATTTTATTGGCTAACATTTTCCCCGATCTCACATCAAGGATATTACCGCATTTCACAGCAATTGTTTTTTGTGCTGTAAGCGGAAGAGAAAGTAAAAATATAATTGACAGGATAAAGTATATTTTCATTGCAGTTTATTTTGTTAGCTTAAAGATAATGATCGCTGCCAATACTTTCAAAATTTATTATTTACTGCTAAACTGCACAGTATTGCAGAAATAGAAAATCGAAAACAAAAGCAAGAAACCCAATAACCATCAAATTTTAAATGAAGTAATTTCAGAAGGGATGAACAGGGAAGCATTAGTCAAACACTCCGGTTATGGTGGAGTAAAGCACAATCGTAAGTACAAATAAAATTCTGCCATCTTCCATAGCCTTATCTGCATACAATATTTTCGTACTCAAAAATTTATCATCCGTACAATTCATGCAGCCCAAAATGATATCTGTATTTTTAAAATCAATTTTGCCGGTTGATTCAGAAGCAATCAAACCAGGGTTAGGCGCATCGCCCCCACAAAAAGAAAAATTCTTTTCGTTCATTGTCCGCAGTTCAAACAGCGGCATACCTGCATGTACCCTACTTTTTAACAGCCAGTCATTTTCTGCTATAAACTTACCAGACCCTTCCTGGCTCTTTAATTTATGCTGCCCGCCAATTAATACATTATCAATTTTTCTTCTGTTGAGTCCGTCTTTCCAGATAAAAACAGCCTGTCTTTTGCTATTGATGAATAAAACAGAACATTTTACAATATCATTCTCTGCAAAATAATAAACATCTTTTTTTACATTTTTTTCTCCAAAATAATAAACCAGGTATTCATGCGAAGTAAACTCCAGCAGGTCTTCAGCAAAATGAATGTCCTTGGTAAGTGTAAATATTTTTTTATGCACCGTAATGGAATACCAGTTAGTATTATCTACATTTTTTATAGATGCATCGGCGGTGTATTCCTCGTGCTGGTATAAATAGGAAGCAGGCGTAATAGTCCTGTCTTTTTCGTATTCACAAATAAATCCTTCTTTTTTTATGGCCGCAATAATACCATTGTATTCTGCTATTGATGTAGTCTGGTAAGTAAGTGTAAATGTTTCTTTAAGGATTGATCTCAGGAATGTTCTGCTTACAGAATCCTGCTGCTTTTTTTTACCATACCTGGCAGGGCGGTATTCATACCTTTTAATGAGCGTATCCCCAAAAAATTCATTCCCGGTAAAACGGTATTTTTTACTTAGCAACTGGCTTTCTACCTTAATCGCAGGTAAAGACAGCATATCAAACAGCTTATCTGCTGAAATTTCCTGTCCCTTTGCTACCATGGTAAGTGCAATACAAAAAGATACAAATAATATTTTTTTCATCCCTGGTCCTTCTTGCTGTTAAAAGAAATAATTGTTGGTTTGAAGGATGATGGCAATTAATAAATTGGGTACACTTTACCGTAAAAATCGGTATCGGTATGTATTAAAATTAAATAAAACGTACCGGGCATGATACTTTAGGCTTCAAATATACACCAAAAATATATTCCTTAATTTGAACAGGCGAATTTAAAATTGAACAGCCTTGGGCTATTGCTCGTCACTTTGTAAATTTATCGCAACTGTATATTGCCGTAGCAAGTTATCACCGGCTTTCATATTTGAAGAGAAACCGCCTAAAGAGGAAAATAAATGCTTGCTATTGGACATAATATTTTTACATTGGGTAATAAATGTTGGATCTACAATTGGTTAAATATGCTATTTGCACCAGGTGACGATAAAATAAAACAGCGTCTTTTTTCAGGGATTAAAAAACAGCATCCTGTTACGGTAATATTATTTTTATCATTGATAGCAATAGCCATTATTTTTTATTGTTGCAATCAGCCAGGCAATCCTTCAAAAAAAATACCTGGAAGTTCGTCTGTTAATGATTCATTAAGCAAGGCGGATATTGCCTATTGGATTGCGCCAGATATCAATGCGATTACTGATGCAGCAAAAAAAGAACAGGTGAAGCATGGAAAAGATTTGATTGCACATACTTCCAGGTATCTTGGCCCAAGGGGTTCAATAGCAAAAATAAGCAAAGGGTTAAATTGTCAGAATTGTCACTTGCAGGCGGGCACAGGAGTGTTTGCAAATAATTACGGTTCGGTAGCTTCATTATATCCAAAATTCAGGGCAAGGAGCGGCACAATAGAAAATGTGTACAAGCGGGTGAATGATTGTTTTGAAAGAAGTTTAAATGGCAAAAGGATTGATACTTCTGGAAAGGAAATGCAGGCCATTGTTGCTTACATAAACTTCATCGGCAGCAATATAGGTAAGGGGAAAAAAGCTGCCGGCTCTGGTTTTAAGGATCTTGCTTACCTGGATCGTGCTGCTGATACAACACATGGAAAAGTAGTGTACGTCGTTATGTGCCAGCGCTGTCATCAGCCTTATGGAGAAGGTAAATTGAATGAAGACAGTACAGAATATATTTATCCGGCGCTATGGGGCAAAAACAGTTACACTGATGGTGCAGGTTTGTACCGCATCAGTAATATTGCAAAATATGTAAAGTACAACATGCCGCAGGGTACAACATATAAAAAACCACAACTGACAGATGATGAAGCATGGGATGTGGCCGCATTTATTAACTCGCAACCGAGGCCACATAAAAACGAATGGAAAGACTGGCCGGATATAACAAAAAAACCTGTAGATCATCCTTTTGGGCCCTATGCCGATAAATTTTCGGAGCACCAACATAAATACGGGCCTTACCAGCCAATAGCAGATGAACAATTGAAAAAAGAAAAGGTCCAAAAAGATAAAACTGCATCAAAATAATTTTTATCAACTTTACAACAATGGCAAAAAACAGGCGTCACTTTATAAAACAAATTACTTCACTTGCTGCAGGTGCCGGCCTGGTTATAACAGCCCCTGTTGTGGCAACTGCCCAAAAACTGCAACCCGTTAAAAAAGTTGATATTGATAACGATAAGCCATTTACCATTTCTATTTTACAAACTACCGATGTGCATTGCCAGGTACATCCGCACGATGAATTATTTTGGGAAAATAATCAACCTGTTTTTCGAAAAACAGGAGGCTATGCCCAGCTGGCTGCTTATTTTAAAAAAGAAAGAAAAGAAAATCCAAATACTTTTATTATTGATACCGGTGATATGTTTCAGGGCAGTGAACTTTCTGTAAAAACTACCGGTAAGGCCATCGTACCTATCTTAAATGAGTTGGGTTACGATCTTTACCTGCCCGGAAACTGGGAAGTTGTTTATTATAAAAAAGCCATGCAGACTTTGTTGGGTGCTTTAAATGCTCCAAAAATCTGCGCCAATATGTACCACGATTTGGGGGAAGGGAAAAAAGGCGAATTAATTTTTCAGCCATACAATACTTGGAATATAAAAGGCGTAAAAATTGGATTTATCGGCTATACAGATCCGTTCGTTCCAATACGGCAATCGCCCAATTACAGTAAAGGAATTATTTATACAAAGCCTGAAGAAAACCTGGCATACTATGTAGATGTATTACGCAACCAGGAGCAATGCGCTTATGTAATGATTATTGCTCACCTTGGCTTGTCACAACAAATTTATTTAGCCAATCTTGCTGAGTGTGAAGGGGTAAATTATATTTTAGGAGGCGATACACATGAGCGGGTGCGAAAACCGATTATTTGCAAATATGCAAAAGTGGTTGAGCCGGGTGCGTTTGGTTCCTTTGTTGGTAAATTGACTCTTACCATTGAAAAGGGTACGGTAATAAAAGATGATTATAAACTGGTAGAGATTACAACGGCTGATTATAAAGCCGATGCAGCGGTTACTGCAATTATGAAAGACAACGAAATAGCATTTGAAAATTCAATCAATAAAGTAGTGGGGTACAGCACCATTCCGCTCTATAGATATTTTGTTGTAGAAAACCCTATTGATACAATGATAGTAAATGCCTTGCACTGGAAGATGAAAGACATTGATGTAGTGCTATCCAACGGGTTTCGCTTTTGCCCGCCACGCACCACAACAGACCATACCGGCAATATACCCATAACAGAAGGATACCTTTATGATATGTTACCGGTAGACAGCATTGTAAGAACCGGAAGCGTAACAGGTGAACAAATAATGCTTTGGCTTGAAAAAGAACTCCACAATGTGTTTGCAAAAAATGCTGCAGATCGTTTTGGTGGCTGGTTAATAAAGTTTAAAGGAATGCAAATAAGTTTTTATGCCTTTGGAGAAAATGGAAAAAGAGTACAAACTATTTCTATTGGAGGAAACCCGTTGGAAGAAAATAAGGAGTATACTATTTGTGCCTGTGAAAGAGATGGTGACCCTGCTGATATGCTTTGCAGGATCAGGGGAGTCAGCAATGCAAGTAATACTGTACATACTTTACATTCTGTTATCAAAGAGTATCTTCTTGTCAATTCACCGGTAACACCCACACCACCAATGGCTGCAAAAATGTTGGATGCACCGCAAACCCTGCTTACACAGGTAACCGGGGTAGATTATCAATTTCGTTAATCATCACATAAAAAAATAAAAAATGAAAAAAATCATATTGATTGCATTGATTGCAATAACTACAACAGGCACATTTGCACAACAGGGTAAAACAACCGGTACTGGTACTGGCTTGTATGGTAATGGCAAAGCAGAAAATACCATTAAGCACCGGGTGGTTATTCAATTAAGCAGTAATGATACCCTGGTATGGAAAAGTTTAATGAATAATATTAAACATTTAAAAGAGGGATGGGGCGAAACGGTTATGATTGAAGTAGTGGCCCATGGCCTTGGCATCGAAATGCTGGTTGCTGCAAAAACTACTGAACAAAAAAGGGTAACAGAATTTAAAAATATGGGAGTAGTTTTTGTAGGTTGCGAAAATACCATGCGGTTAAGAAAAATTGCTAAAGAAGAGATGATTCCTGAAGCAGGATTTGTGCCAATGGGTGTGGGCGAAATAATATTAAAACAAGAGCAGGGATGGAGTTACTTAAAAGCAGGGTTTTAAAATAATAAGCATTACGAGATAAGCAAGCAAGGTGAATTTTTTGAAAATAATTTAGCGCATTTATCATAAGACTCCGTCACGCCCGACCCTCCCGGCGTTTAAAATTTTGCAGTCTATTAACTAACGGTTTTTTTACTCCACTAAAAATATTTCCCTGTGCCCACCCGCTACACAATCCATATAACCCTTCATTATCTCTTTTAGTTCATCACTCATAGTTGCAGAACGCATGTTGCTGAAAAAGCCACCAATATTTTCAGTTTCTGATTCAACCACCACCGTCCAGTAATTACTCACCACATCTGTAAGGATTTTCATATTGTTCATTTCCCCTATTTTTTCAAAATGAGGCGCTGCCTGTTTAAACATTTTAACAAGGTCTTTTGCTCTGCCAGGTTTTGTCTGAAATACTTCTCTGATAAGATACATAGCTGATAAATTTAGACATTAAAGATAACAGCTCTTACATAAAAATGCAAGGGCTGTTTTAAAAAAATAATTCGGGTTTATAACTTAAAATGGAGGCCTGATCATTTTATTAATCAACAGTTTTTTTTGAACTCCTTCTTACAGGATTCAATATCGAGCAGCGCCTTTATGCAGGTTGTGGCTCAGGCTTTATTTTCATGGAGAAATCTCCTTCCATCCGGTCATACCATTCGTTATCTTCCAGGGCACCAAGGTCTACCCAGGCTTCGTCACTCATGGATTGTCGCCAGCCAATAAAGGGCAGAGCGTTTGGCCCTACCGGATGCCTAAGTTGCCAAGTTCCATTCGTGGCAATCTCCAGTATTTTATCAGCCACTATAGATGGCGGTACCGGGGTTTTTAGCGAGGCAGCAAACAATGAACCTAAACGTTTTCCTGGTGAGAATATTTGGAGGCAGCAGGGACAACAGTAATATGCCTGGCCATATCCGTATCGATAATACCGGATTCAACTATCGCTACATGTATACCCAAAGATTTAACTTCTGCGGCAAGTGTTTCGCTCAATGCCTCCAATGCAAATTTAGATGCCGAATAAGCACTCATCATGGGCGAAGCAATTCTACCGGCAACTGAGGCTATATTAATAATACATCAATTATGGCGCTTTGTCATTCCGGAAGAACCGCATGAATGCAACGTATAACAACAAAATAATTGGTCTCCATCACCGCACGAAATTCATCGAGTGCTAATTCCTCCACGTTTCCCATACGCTCTATCCCGGCATTATTCACCAAAACGTCAATCGATCCCATCTCTTTACTGATACAAACAACCCATCCCGTAAAGATGCATCTGAATCAACATCCATTTGATATATTTTGATAGCAAGGTTTTCAGTGGCGGCTAATTTTGCCAATTCAGGAAATCCGTCAGGGTTGCGTATAGCTGCTGCAACTTTGTGGCCTGTACGTGCAAACGCAAGTGCTGTCGCAAAGCCAATGCCTTTGCTGGCATCTGTTATAAGTATTGTTGATATGATGTTTTGAGTTTAACAGGCCCCTGAATGGAAGCCTATCAAATATAATTATTTTTTATGCTTGATAGTAGTGGCCACCCTCATTTTTACATTGTCATAAAACACTTTCCATTTATTTAAAAGAGGTATAAAAAACAAAGGCATGCACCTGCATTATATTCTCGCCTGGTAAGTAAACAATTCATAATAACGGCCCTTTTTGTCAATCAATTCCTGGTGGTTTCCCCGTTCTGCAATTCTTCCTGATTCTATCACCAATATTTGATCCGCCTTACGGATGGTACTAAGCCTGTGTGCAATTACAAAAGTAGTTCTGCCTTTCATCAGTTCATTCAGGCTCTGCTGAATCAATGCTTCACTTTCTGTATCCAGGCTGCTGGTAGCTTCATCCAGCAGAATGATTTTAGGATCAGCCAGGATAGCTCTTGCAATGGTAATACGCTGACGTTGTCCACCCGACAATTTAATTCCTCTTTCGCCGATTAATGTATCCAGGCCCATTTCAAATCTATTGGTAAATTCATCTACATAGGCAGCACTCACAGCTTTGCCAAGCCTTTCCTCTCCAGCATCCGGGCGGGCAAATAAAATATTTTCACGAATGGTACCTTCAAATAAAAAATCATCCTGCAACACAACGCCAAGGTGCTGGCGGTATTCACTCAAAATCACTTTACTTAAATCAATGCCATCAATGGTAATGGTACCCGAATCGGGTGTAATGAAAGTTGCTGCCAGGCTGGCAATGGTTGTTTTGCCCGATCCTGAGCTGCCCACCAATGCAGTTACCGATCCGGAAGGGGCATCAAAACTAATATCCTTTACCACTTCCTTTCCTTCTTCATATGAAAAGGAAACATGGTCAAATTTAATGTCGCCTTTTAAAACAGGTAATTGAAGGGTCCTTGTCAACTCATCATTTTCAGGATCCATATTCATAATCTCCTGTGTTCTGTCCAATCCCGCAAATGCCTCAGTAAGCTGGCTGCCGATATTACTCATCTGAAGAATGGGTGCAATCATAAATCCAAGATAAAGTGTGAAGGAAAGAAATTCACCAAAAGTTAGTTTTTGCTGAATGATCATGTAGCCACCAATACCCATAATGCCTGCCGAGGCTAATCCTAAAAGCAGCGTAGCAGAACTGGTGATAATGGCTGTGGAGGTAAGGCTCTTTTTTATGTTCTGAAACAATTGTTCTACTCCTTTTTCAAAGGTCTTATTTTCCTGATCTTCTGCATTAAATCCTTTTATCACCCTTACCCCATTGATGGTTTCTGTTAACCGCCCGGTTACGTCTGCATTAATAACTCCTCTTGTTTTAAAAATAGGGCGTATATAAGTAAATGCTTTGGCTGCCACTACCGCAAAAATCACCACCGGTACCAGTACATAAAAAGTCATCATGGGGCTAATCCTTATTAACAGCACTAAAGAGATAACGGAGGTTATCAGGCCGCCAATCAACTGAACCAGGCCGGTGCCTACCAGGTTTCGTACCCCTTCTACATCAGTCATGATGCGGCTTACCAATGCACCCGACTTATTATTATCGAAATAACTGATTGGTAGTGAAAGTATTTTTTTCTGCACCTTAATTCTCAATTGAGCAATAAGGCGCTGGGCTTGTACACTTAATAATTTTGTGAGCAGGAAGGAGGAAATAACATCCACCACTATTGATCCTGCCACCACCAGTAACAGGATTTTAAGCATATGCAGATCTTTTTTCACAATCACATCATCCATCAGGTATTTACTGGCGCCGGGCAATACCAGTCCGGCAAGCCTGCTGATAATAATCAGTACCAGGCCAATAAAAACTACTTTTCTCCTTGGCCAGATAAATTCTTTAAATGCCTGTGCAAGGGTAACGGACTGTTTGGTTTTACTCATATCGTATTAATTTATTTAATAAGGGCAAAGTTAAGTGTTTGATAAAATTAGCGGCTATATGCCGGGATGGCTTAATTACCGAAATTTTTTCAATTGAAAATCATTTAAGTAAAATACTTAGTCGCATAAGAACCATTTCCAATTTTTTTTGTGTCAATTGTCTCACTGGTCTTTTTTCTGTATTGTTAGTTTTGTGTTTTAGTACACAACCAGGCTGCATTTTATTTACAGCAGGTTTTGGCAGCCTGGTGTATTTTATTAACAGTAAAATAATTGTAACGATGACCTTGTTTAAAAAATTTATAATTGAAAATAATTGTCTTATTATGATGAATGTGACATACCATAGCCAGATTGTAACGCAAAAAAATAAAGTAAACGGCGGCGGATGGTTTTTAGAGAATGAACTGTCAAATAGTAAAGATTATGGCAAGGCTTCCGTAGAAGACATACAAGCCTGCATCAACAATGGCAAAGTATTTTTTAGTGTTTATAAAACAACAAATATATCCGGCAACCATAATTTTTTGTACAATACCGGAACTGAAATTATTGTGCTGGAAAAATTTGCAGGTGACAGCAATAGTTTTGTATCAGCTATTTTGCGTGATGCCGCCAATAGTTTTTACAAGCCCATTAAACACTTAAATAAATTCTTTAGCTTCTCAAAATCCTGATAAAGTTTTTTGCCGGGCGCTAACAATTCAAGATGATTTTATTTTCTTTTATCAATAGCAGCAATATAATTTTTTGTGTCATTTGTCCCCATCAGTCTTTAAGAGCAGCAGTAATTTTACATAAATAAAAACAGGATGGTTTTAGATATCTCAAGCCTAATATTAAGGGAACAAATTATAGATAATGCAGGGGTAGAACTGTCGTTGTATAAAAACGAATTTGGTGCAGTGATATTATCAGCAGCACTTATAAATCCAGGCATTAAGGTATTTTTTGAAACAGACACTATATGCCTGCAGATGTTTTACGCAGATAAAATAAGTCTGCAGGAACTATTTGAGGCAACTACACATAACCTCGTAACAGTTTTAGAAGATGAAGAGTGTAAGTTGTATATGCTTAAGGATGCAGATATTGTTTTAAGCGGAGGAGATAAACTATGTTCCCAATTTTAAAATAGTAAAAAAAGGTTGCATTTTTTAACAATAAAAAGTGAACAGCACCTTTAAAGATATTTTTCCTATGTTCAGCCATAAATGGCCAACGCAATTGCCCCTTAGTAATTTGCGAATCCAATTTACTTACCAATTCCAGCGCTGGATTTATATCCGGCGTTTATTTTTTTTCTGCCCGTTAATCTTTCAAGTAAACAAAATGATATTTACAATTACCTGGCAGCGGGCAGCACTGTCATGATTATTTAAAAAACCTGCCGATCATTGGGTTATCTACAATCAGCCTTTTCACTTCTGTAATATCCAGGGCTCCTTGTTTTGCATACACTATTTTGCCACCAGGTTCAACCATTAAAGTATAAGGCAAAGCGCCCTGCCATTTGGGATCTACAGCTTCTATCAGTGCATATTTATCATCGGTATTAAAAAGGTAGTTGGTATTGGATGCCTGGTGCTTTTGCAGGAACTTATATACTTTGTCCCTTACCGCCGGATCATCTGCACTGATGCTGATAAATTCAAAATCCCTGCTGCGGTACATTCTGTTAATGGTAATAAAATCGTCAAATTCTGTTACACATGGGCCACACCAGGTAGCCCAGATATTGATTAGCCTTAGTTTATCGCCATTGTTCTTCACCAGGTCTTTTATGCCCGACTCTGTAATGCTGTCCAGCATTACAGGTTGCTTTGCCCATTTCTCATTGCTTTGTTTTACCAGTTGGGTTTTTTCTGC
>JAYVZR010000086.1:0-2365 GCA_043783135.1 Ferruginibacter sp.
TCATCAATAATTGGTAACGTAAAAGACAATGCCAACAGGCCTTTGCAGTCTGTAACCGTATCGTTGCTCAATGCTAAGGATTCCGGCTTGATAAAAACCAGTGTTAGCGATGCCAAAGGAAATTTTGAAATCAATAGCAGTAAAGAAGGTAGTTTTTTATTGAGCTACAGCAGTATTGGTTTTGAACAAAAATACTCAGCAATATTTGAAAAGAAAAATGATCAGCAAATAGTGGCAATGCAAGTGACCCTGCAACCAACTGCCGGCAAATTAAAAGAAATAACTGTTGTGGCTAAAAAACCAATGATAGAAGTAAAGGCCGATAAAACTATTTTTAATGTAGAGGAAAGCATCAACGCCACCGGGAGCAATGCACTGGAACTGCTGCAAAAAAGCCCGGGCATACAAGTGGATAATAATGATAACATCAGCATGAAAGGCAAGACAGGTGTGAGGATTTATATAGATGGAAAAATGACCCAATTAGACACCAAAGATTTAGCCGCTTATCTTAAAAGTATCAACAGCAACGATATTGAGGCGATAGAAATGATTAGCAACCCCAGCGCTAAATATGATGCAAGCGGCAATGCAGGTATTATTAACATAAGGTTGAAAAAAAATAAAAAATTTGGAACCAACGGCAGCATCAACACCGGCTTTGTACAGGGTATTACGCCCAAAGGCAATGGCTCATTAAATTTGAATTACCGGGATAAAAAAATAAACCTTTTTGGAAATGCAGGCGGCAACATTGGCCGGTACGAAAATGTACTAAACCTTTACAGGATACAAAAAGATACTTTGTATGATCAAAATACAACTATGCACAGCAATGATAAAAGCTATAATATAAAAGCAGGTGCAGATTATTTTATCAACAACAACAATACCATCGGCATAATGGCTACCGGTAATTTTGGTAATACAGAATGGATCAGTAAAGGAAATACCAGGGTATCGTATAACCCAACAGGCGCATTTATTAAAAACTTAGAAGCATTAAATAGTGTACCGGGTAAACGCACCAATGCGAATGCTAACCTTAATTACCGGTACACAGATACCACTGGCAGGGAAATAAATTTTGATGCGGATTATGGATTGTTCCGGGGTACCGGCAGGAGTTACCAGCCAAATTATTATTATGGAAACAACAATAACTTTTTGTACAGCATTGTAAACCGTAACTATACGCCCACTGATATAGATATTTACACTGCTAAGGTAGATGCAGAGCAAAAACTTGGTAAGGGTAAATTAGGCTATGGTGCTAAAACATCTTTTGTAACAACCAAAAATACATTTGACTTTTTTACTGATACAGCTTTTGATAAACCTGTTCAAATACTGGAAAGAAGTAACAGCTTTAAATATAAAGAGAATGTAAATGCTGTGTATGTAAACTATCAGCAACAGCTAACCCCCAAATGGAGCATACAAGCAGGGCTGAGAGCAGAGCAAACTAACAGCGAAGGAAAACTTACAAGAGCCGATGGCATAATACAAGCGGATAATAATGTGGATACCAGTTACCTTAATTTCTTTCCCTCTGCTGCTGTTACCTGGAATATCAATCAAAAGCATTCGCTTAATTTAACCTACAGCCGGAGAATTGACAGGCCAACTTATCAAGACCTGAATCCTTTTGAAAATAAATTAGATGAGTTGACGTATGAAAAAGGCAATGCTTTTTTAAGGCCGCAATACACAGACAATATAGAACTGACACATACATTTATGGGCATTTTAAATACCACTGTGGGATACAGTCATGTAAAAGATTATGCCACACAGGTAACAGATACTACCAAAAATGCCACTTTTGTGCAGCAGCAAAACCTGGCCACCCAGCAAATACTAAGCTTTAATATCGGGGCACCAACCACTATAAATAAATGGTGGAATGGGTATGCTAATTTTTGGGCCAACTACCAGATGTTTAAAGGTAAAATTGGTGAGAATAAAGTGGATATAAATATTGCCATGTATGGTGCTTACCTGCAGCAGACTTTTACTTTAGGTAACAATTATAATGCAGAAATCAGTGGTTGGTTCAGCGGCCCATCTGTGTGGGGCGCTACCTGGAGAACAAAGCCGCAAGGCGGAGTGGATGTAGGATTACAAAAACAAATTATGCAGAAAACGGCATCCATTAAAGTTTCAGCAACAGATATTTTTCATACTTCGCCCTGGAAAGCCACCAACGATTTTGGAGGTGTGTATATAAGGGGTGGTGGTAATTGGGAGAGCCAAACTTTCAGGTTAAGCTTTAGCTGGCGTTTTGGTAGCAATCAAATAAAAAATTCCAGGGACAGGAAGACAGGATTGGAAAGTGAAGCCAGGAGGATTAAAGGAAGCAATT
>JAYVZR010000087.1:0-6496 GCA_043783135.1 Ferruginibacter sp.
GGCCAAGGGAGTCTTAAATTCATGCGTCATATTATTGATAAAATCTGATTTTATCTCACTCAATTTTTTTTGCCTTAATAAAGCCCTGACGGTAATAAAAAA
Source organism: Ferruginibacter sp. (assembly GCA_043783135.1). GTDB lineage: Bacteria > Bacteroidota > Bacteroidia > Chitinophagales > Chitinophagaceae > Ferruginibacter. The sequence goes on from JAYVZR010000087.1 coordinate 103, forward strand.
TGCGCACATAATAATAAGGGTAAAAATAACAGATGCAATAATAATTTTTGTCATCGATTTCCAAACAAGGTTTCTAACATGGGGTACAATAACTACCAATACTTCATCAGGAGAAATACCTTCTGCATTACTACCGCTTGGTGCTTCTAGTGGAATTGCAAGAATTCTATTATTTGAAGAGTCGCTGTATAATGCATAGTAATTTTCTGACTGCATTTCATTACCCATAAAAGAGTTAGTTGTAACCGCAAATTCAAAAGGTACTTTTTTGAGGTTTTGTTTTTCAAACGATTTTTGGATAATATATTTAATCTGATCTATTGTATATAGTTGTGTAATGGTAGGCCTGTATAATTCCCCCTGCAAACGCTCACTGGGGAAAATAAATGGCTTTTGTTTAATCATTGGCATCAGGTTGCCCTTTTCTTTTATCAAGTCTTCTGCGGCTGTGCCCATTGCAGAATAGACATGATCCATAAATTTTTGTTCTTCTGTATCAAGCGAACCCTTTATCCAAAGTACCTGGAAAAAAATTAACCCAAACAGTGAGAGTGATATCAGTATGGTTATAACGGGAAAAATTCTCTTCATGTTTGTAAAAGTAATTTAGTATAGTACGTAATTGCCATATAAAAACTGTAAAAGGTAAATTTAACGAAGCTTTTAGAACTTATGCCATTTCAAAAATATCCTGCATAATATTTCGGTAAGATAAAATAATTAAATTATTTTAGATACATGGTTTCACCTGCTCCTGGTATATTGTTAATTGCTGACCCGTTTTTAAAAGACCCGCATTTTATGCGCACTGTTATTTTTATATGCGAACATCAGCAGGAAGGAAGTTTTGGATTTGTATTAAATAAACAATTTGAGCAAACACTGGATGAGCTGATGATGGGATTTGAAGGCTTTCCCATACCGATTTATTATGGGGGACCAGTACAAATGGATACTATTCATTTTCTTCATCAATATCCAGAGCTGGTGCCAGGTGGCCAGGAAGTAATGCAGGGTATTTACTGGGGAGGCGATTTTGAAAAACTTTCTGACATGGTAAAAACTCATAAAATAGATTTTAATAAGGTCCGCTTTTTTATTGGGTATAGTGGCTGGAGTAATGGCCAGTTAAGCAATGAATTGAAAGAAAAAACATGGCTCACAGTACCATCTACCCAAGAACTTATCTTTCACCAACAGCCTGATAATATATGGAAGGACAGCCTGAAACATTTGGGCGGCGATTATGAAATGATGATTAATTTTCCGATTGATCCTCAATTAAACTAGTTGTTGGTGTACATTTAAACTGCTGCTCAGTTTTATTTCTGCTAAATATATTACCTTGATAATTTCAATAGATGCAGCTGGTTAAGCTGTTTAGTACTATCAAAAAAGTATTTATATTTACACCCTTTTAACTAACCATTTATTTTACTATTTTTTCCAAATCAATAAAATCTTTTCTGTCAATTTCATTTACACAATTCTTTATTTTATTATCTTAAACGTATGCTTTATCAATTTGGAAGGATGCTGGTAAACCTGTCTTTAAAACTCTATTGCAGGGATGTTAGAATAAATACTACAGAATTTTTTAAAACCGAGGAGCCATTATTGCTTGCAGTAAACCATCCCAATTCTTTTTTAGATGCTATTATTTTATGTACACTTTTTGATAAACCTGTTTATTCTTTAACCCGGGGTGATGTATTTAAAGGAAAGTTTATAACAAAGCTATTGCGCTCAATAAAAATGTTGCCTGTATATAGAGTAAGCGAAGGCGTAGAAAACCTTGATAGCAATTACAAGACATTTGAAGAGTGTACCGATATATTGAAACAAAACGGTATCGTACTGATTTTTAGTGAAGGAAGGTGCGAAAATGAATGGCACTTACGGCCCTTAAAAAAAGGGACTGCCAGGCTGGCCATAACAGCATGGGAACAAAACATCCCGGTAAAAGTATTGCCAGTGGGGATGAATTACAGCAGTTTTTATTTATTTGGTAAAAACCTGCAGATAAATTTTGGCAGCCCTATTGAACGCAAAGACCTTACTACCGGCATTAATGACAACGGCCGTTTATTGAATGAGCTAACTGGAACCGTACAGCAACAGCTTCAAAAACTTGTGTACGAAATTGATGCCGGCGACCTGCAAAAAAGAAAGGAAAAATTTAATGTGCCCGTTAGCAATTTTAAAAAAGTATTATTAAGTATACCTGCTATTTTAGGTGTATTGATACATTGGCCGGTTTATTTACCGCTTAAAAATTTTATCGCAAAAAAAACTACAAAAACAGGTCATTACGATTCTGTAATTGTTGGGTTAATAGTTTTAGGTTACCCCTTTTATATGTTGCTTTGGTCATTGATTATTTATTTAACTATTGGTGGCTACTGGGGTTGGAGTGTTTTTATTTTATTGCCTTTTTTTGCATGGTGCTATGTTCAGATAAAACCGCAAATAGAAAATCGATAACGGTATCTATCGAATACTGCAACTGTTGCAATTGCCGGTAAAGCAAGTAGTCGCCACAAAAAATTGCATGACCGAAATTAAAAAAATTATTGAATTGTTACCCTTATTTCATTTTCGGAAAGATTAAAACAGGCAGTTTTTTGAATGACGGGAGGTTCTTTTTCCTGTAGCGTTCTCATATAATCTTTGTCGTACACATCATCCAGATTGACAAGAATATTTATTAACCCGGCAGATTTATTTTGCAAATCAATCTGCTTGCCTTCAATGCTGATTTGTTTTATAGCATCAGGAAACCCATGTAAAATAAGTCGCAGTTTTTTGAATGCAGAAACATAAGTGCCTTCCTGTTTTGAAAAAATAACCTGTTTATTATCAGGATCAAAAACAATATTTCTTTTACAGAATTTATTCTGCATATAATTCATGCTTTTGCCATCATCTTCATAATATACAAAACTATTTTTTTCACTGCCATAAAAAATATGGATATCCAAAGTATCCAAAGGTTTTTCTTTGGTGGATTGCACCAGGCTTTGCATAGGAATTATTGCCGATGCTTTTGCATATAATGGAATTTTGTAAATGGGTACTTCTTTATTAAATGATTTTCCTCCATTTACAAGTTCATCATTGTATACATCGTACCAATCACCGGCAGGCAGGTAAATATTTTTAATTTTATCCTCACTGGTTAGTGGCACCACCATCATGGCATCGCCAAATAAAAACTGGTATTGATAAGTATTGCCATACACTTTATCATCATGCGGATAATTAATGCAGAGACTTCTTGCAATGGGCATTCCTGTTTGAGAAGCTTCATAAAATTTTGCATAGATATAGGGAAGTAAACGATACCTAAAACCAATAAAGTTTTTTGAGATTGCTTCTGCTTCTTCTCCATAAGCCCAGGGTTCACCTGCAGCACCAAAAAACTCCCGATGGTTTCTGCAGAAAGGAGAGAAAATACCCACTTCTATCCAGCGTTTAAACAAATCTTTAGAAGCGTCGCCTATGTATCCGCCAACATCATACCCACAAAAAGAAATACCAGATAAACCCATCTGGCTGTTTAACAAAACCCCACTTAATAATCCTTCGTCTTTTGATGTATTGTCGCCACTCCATACGGCTGAATACCGTTGTACGCCTGCAAATCCTGAACGGGTAAGTACAAATGGCCTCCTGTCCTTTTCGTTTTGCAGAGCTGCTTCGTAACTGCTTCTTGCCATCTGAAAACCATACACATTTTTTGCTTCCAGTGAATTGGCTTTCTTTCCATCAAAATCAAATAATAAATTATCAGGTAAATAGCTTCCGGCTACTGCAGGTTCGTTCATGTCATTCCAGTAACCATGAATACCATTTGCAACCATCCATTTCATTTTATTGACCCACCATGCCCTTGTTTTGGGATTGGTATAATCGGGCAAATAACAACTTAGCGGCGCTATTGCTGTTTCAAACAAACTGCCATCAGCATATTTTATAAACACATCTTTTTTTAATCCGTCGTTGTATGATTCATAAGTGCTATCAATTTTTACCCCGGGATAAACAGATGCTGTTAATTCAATATTCATTTTAGCAAGGCTTGCCGAAAGCCCGGGCATATCTGGAAATCTTTCTTTATTGGTTCTGAATGGCTGGTAACCCTGCTGATAATCTGCATCCAGCACAATACAATCCAACGGTATTTTTTTCTTACGAAAAGTTTCTGCAATCCATTCCACTTTACCCTGTGGGTAATAAGTACAGCGGCTTTGATGATAGCCAATGCTCCATACCGGTGGTAACTGCATACGGCCTGTTAGTGAAGTATAGTGCTCTATAATTTTGCCGGGTGATGCATCATAAATAAAAAAATAATCCGCATCACCTCCGTCCATACTTACAGAACTGAAGTTGGGTGTAGACAAGCCAAAATTGAAAAAGCTTTTGTAGCTGTTGTTATAAAACATTCCATATACCTGGCGGTGATGAATGCCCATGTAAAAAGGAACGCTGATATACATTGACAAACGAGGGTCTCCATATTTGTAATTGTCTGTATTATTAAGGGTAATGCCCATACCCCGTTTATCAAGGTTTCCCAATGCTTCACCCATACCAACAAAACGTTCGCCTTCCTGTAACTTTTTATACACAGTTACTTTATCGCCGGTAAATGTTGTACCAAAGCAACTGCCTACTACATCCTCATTAATAATTTCGCCGGTTTTGCTTTTAAATGTTATTCTGAAGGATGGTTCCTTTTCTATTTCTACATTGATAGCATCTGTTGAAAGCAAAATGATATTTCCCTGTTCTTTAATTGTACAATTTTTGAATAGAGGAATTTCATTATCAACCAACGCATACGAAAAATTATTGAGCGTTTTATTTTTTGAAACCCTAACACGGATGATGTTATCTGAATACGCATGAACATCAAAAATGGCAGTAGCTGTTTTACCATAGATACCACCAGTAGTTTTGTTATAAGAAATTATTTTGCCTATGTTGGTTACCTGTGCAACGCAACAATGTGCTATTGCAATAAAACTGCAACACAATAAACTATTTTTTATTTTATACAATTGCATGACTGGCTTAATTATTCTTTTATCCATTTACTTTTAAAGCCGAGTTTTTTTAAACCGTTTTGCACATCGGGTATTTTCATAAATAAATTCCATATTAACCCGCTTCTGTAGTTTTCTATCATCACTACAATGGGCCCCTGGTCAATGGACAAATGGCTTTTTGCATACCAGTTGTGTGACTCACTAAAGCCATCTGCAAAACCAAAAGGGCTCCATAATTTACTGCCCATATCATAATAAAAATGTTTTAATGCCTGCATGCTGTACTCAGGTGTAAAGGGCATAGAAGATAGTGCCGCCGTGGGTTGTATAACACCAAGGTCAACTTCGGGGCAATGGGCCACATAACCTTTGTAGCTGTCGCCTGCAGTAAGGCCCCAGCAATTTTCGCCATAGCCCTTATATTTTTTTGGATTTGCAATACAGTATGCCCTGTTGATAAGCGTATGATTTTTTGCCTGCTCAAAATAATTGATGTTAAGGCTGTCGGTTAGCTGGTTGGGGTCAATACTCATAAAAGTATACTGCTCAAAAAACAAAGGTCCGCCCATATCCGAATTGCCCAAAGGAAGTTTGATTCCATAATAAGTTTTTCCATTGGCCCAGCCTGCGCTTCCCACCCATGTTGAATCATATACTGTTCGTGCAATAGAATGATAGGGTGAAGCCGCAGCAAGAATATACGTAATCAAACATTCGTCCCAACCCCATACAGGAAAATTCATATCAAAATTATTGCGGGGGCTCCAGTGCCAAAACAATCTTTTACTGTTGTTATTGGTATGCCAGTTAAAGTTAGTGGCGCCCCATAACTGGCCTATTCTTTTACGCAAATATTTTTCGGTTATATTATCACCAGTAAAATATTCTTTGGCACATAAAAAGCCCATCATCAGGTAAGAGGTTTCCACAATATCTGCCCCATCATCAAGCCGGTCAAAAGGCACTGTTTTACCAGTGGTGCCATTCATAAAATGTGGATAGATGCCGTGATAGCAATCTGCTTTTAATAAAAAGTCTGCAATTTTATTTAGTCTTTTTACAGCCGTATCCCTTCCTATCCAGCCACGGTTAACTGCTACTACGGTTGACAATATCCCCATACCCGTACCTCCGATGGCGCAATCTTCTGAACCAAATACATCTTTGCTTAGATTGGGTTCATCCCAGGCTTCATTGATAAAATCCCAGTAATAAACGGCATTTACAGCCACATCCCTCTCCCTTGCCAAACCACTTACAGGATGTGCATAGTGCCAGAAGTAGCGGAAGGTTTGGCGCTGTACAATTTCAAGCAACGTACTATCGGGGATATTTTTTAC
>JAYVZR010000088.1:0-2360 GCA_043783135.1 Ferruginibacter sp.
ATTAAAATAAATTGAAATGAATAAACGAATTGCAAGCCTGGTATTTTTAGTTATTAGCATTAGCTGTGTTTTTGCACAACCCAAAGGAATGGGTACTAATGATCCTGAGGCAAAAAAAATACTGGATGCAGTAAGTGCTAAATTTAAAACATTTAAGGAGGTACAGGCTAAATTTTCACTAAAAATTGAAAATGCTGTCGGCAAAAATTTAGGTACCAAAACTGGTACTGTCTACATGAAAGCAACAAAGTACAGGGTTACTATTACAGGGCAGGAAATTTTTTGCGACGGTACCAACATTTCAACCTACGATAAGAGCGCCAACGAGGTGACCATTACAAAAATTGACCCTACAGCTAATAGCCTTACCCCGCAAAAAGTATTTACCAATTTCTACGATAAAGATTTTCTGTATAAATTAAATGGCGAAACAACTGTTGCAGGAAAAAAAATACAGGAGATTGAGTTAACACCCATTGATAAAAGCAAGCCTTTTTTTAAAGTGTTGATATATGTAGATAAAGCATCGCTTACAATCAGCAGTACAAAGGTTTTTGAAAAGACGGGTAACAAATACAGCTACGTTGTAAACAGCATCAGTACAACTGCAGTCATAAACGATGACCAGTTTATTTTTGCTGCAAAAAATTTCCCTGGTGTTGAAGTTATTGATTTAAGGTAAGGCTGGTATTATCTTAATTGTAAAGTAGCGGTTTGATACATGAATGGTGAATAGTGAAATTGACCATTCGCCATTGACCCTTCACATTTAGCCTCCCCAACGATAAGTATTAATATCAATACCCGCAATATCCAGCACCCTGTCGACCACTGTTGCTGCAACTTCTTCAACGGTTGTTGGTTTACTGTAAAAGGATGGTGTTGCCGGGCAAATAATTCCTCCTGCCATTGTAACAGTTTCCATATTGCGGATATGTACCAGGTTGTAAGGCGTATCCCGTACCACGCAGATTAATTTTCGTCTTTCTTTTAAAACAACATCAGCCGCCCTTGTAATGAGGTCATTGCTGATGCCGCCGGCAATTCTTCCCAATGTGCCCATGCTGCAGGGTATAATGATCATGGTATTGTATTGGCCGGAGCCTGATGCAAAAGGCGCCATAAAATCCTGCTGGGTATAAAATGTAAAGGGGTAATTTTTATACTCTTCGTTATCTAATTCGGTTTTCCACACCTGCTTGGCATTTTCAGTTAAAATTACCGCAAGGTCTGTCCACTGGCTTTTTGCAACCAATAATTTATTTAACAGAATTTTTGAATAGATGGAACCGCTTGCCCCTGTAATAGCTACAACAATTTTATGCATTGGTTTGTCGTTATGTAATCATCTAAGCTACTAAACAATTATTGTATGCAAAAGGTTACCCGTTTTTTTATTATTGCAATTTTATTTTTAATAACTGTTTCATTTGTTCCTGCAAATAAAGAAAAAGTGAATTGGCTTACGGTAGCAGCGTTGCAGGAAGCCTATAGTAAAAACCCAAAACCCATTTTGGTAGATGTGTACACCAGATGGTGTGGCTGGTGCAAGGTAATGGACAAAGAAACCTATACCAATGAAAAAGTGGCTGCTTATATCAATGAACATTATTACGCCGTTAAACTTGATGCAGAAGAAAAAACTGCCCTGGAATGGAATGGTAAAAAATATAGTTATGATGAGGCAAATAAAGTAAACGAACTGGCAGTATATTTATGTTATGGCCAACTGAGTTTTCCTACAACAGTATTTATTACTGCTTTAAATGCACAACCGGCGACACTTTCCGGGTATTTAAAAGCAAAAGAAATTGAATCGCCGTTGAAATTTTTTGGTGAAGGTGCTTACAAAACACAAAATTTTCCAGACTATAATAAAACTTTTAATACAAGCTGGTAGTATCTGCCAATGTATTGATACATAAAATTTGTTTTTTTAACAAATGGTTCCGAAACACGCAGGCTTCCGCAAGGAGGCCTGTTTGTTTTTTTTCAATCAATGAAACACAATTTCCCCACAATTGGCTTATTAATTTTTCTTTCTTTTAAATATTTAAATAGATGCAGCTCAATTATTACCAACTCTAAATTGTAATTTCCGGTATCAATTATTATATGGCTGATACACCACCAACGCTGCAACGCAGGCTCGGGCTTTTTCATTCCACTGTTCTTAATATGATAGACATGGTGGGTATCGGTCCTTTTGTTACATTGCCCATTGTAATGGGGCTGATGGGGGGCATGTTTTTATACGCATGGGTTGCAGGGGCTTTTCTTTCTTTAGTCGACGCCATGATATGGAGCGAATTAGGAGCAACCTATCCATTGGCCGGAGGCAGTTATAATTTTTTAAAGGA
>JAYVZR010000089.1:0-6491 GCA_043783135.1 Ferruginibacter sp.
GTTAACTCTATGAGTGATATGTTTCATAAAGATGTGCCACTTGAGTTTATCAAAAAGGTTTTTGATACAATGAATAACTGTCCCCAGCATACTTTCCAGGTGTTGACAAAACGTTCTGATATTCTTTTAAAGTATCACAAAGAATTAAACTGGACACATAATATCTGGATGGGCGTATCGGTAGAAGATTTAAGAGTAAAACACCGCATTGATGATTTGCGTAAAACAAATGCAAGGGTAAAGTTTCTTTCCTGTGAACCATTGATCGGACCATTACCTAAAATGAACCTTAAAAAAATTGACTGGGTTATTGTAGGTGGTGAAAGCGGAAGAACACCAAGAGCAATGAATGAAGACTGGGTATTAGACATACAGGATCAATGTGAAAAATTTAAAGTGGCATTCTTCTTTAAACAATGGGGTGGCACCAACAAAAAGAAAGCAGGCAGGGAGTTAGCTGGCAACATTTATAACGATATGCCAGACCGTTTACAGGTTTTATAGTGTCAAAAGGAATAATTTTTATCCTTGTAAATCAAAAGTATCATTTTTGATTTACAAGGACGAAATAAATAATAATTAATTTTACTTTTTATCCAATCCTCCAAACAAACCACTCAATACTTTCAGCGCATTCTCCACCACACCCGAATTACTGATGGGTAATTTTAAATAAGTTTGCCCCGTTGCGGTATCTGTTTCTGTAATATTATTTATTAATCTTTGTTTACTCTCCGGATTGCTCAAAATACTCAGTAAGCCTTCTAAAAAACCAGCGCCCTTTTGTACAACATCTTCTTCCGGTGTAGGTGGTACAGGCGTGTTTGTTACTGGCGGTTCCGCATATTTGTTACTATCATTGCTAACTAACTGTGCAGATGTCTCTTCTTCCGTTACTTCAACCTCAACTATAGCACCATCGGATGCTACAGCCATTTGTTTTTCAATTTCTCTTTCTTCATTTATGGTATAATCCGGTACTGCAACTGTTAACCCAGTTGTAACAGATTCAATAGATTTCATAAACTGTTTAAACTTATCATCACCCATAAAAATATCATTATCGCCGCCATCTAAAATACCTGCTGCCACTCCTTTTTTAAATTTCAAAACATCCAGCATCCGGTGTTCAATACTGTTTTGCGATACCAGGTTTATTATACTTACATTTTTCTTTTGCCCCAGCCGGTAAATACGCCCAATGCGTTGCTCCAACACTGCCGGGTTCCAGGGGATATCCAGGTTGATCATGTAAGCGGCTGCTTGTAAATTAAGGCCGACACCTCCTGCATCGGTTGATAAAAATATCCGGCAGTTTTTATCATTTGTAAAATTTTCATACAACTTTCCCCTCTCTTTACCGGGGATGCCGCCATGCAGGTATTCAAACCCAATATTTTGTTGTTTTAAAATAATGGCTACCAATCTAGTCATACGTTCCCACTGGCTAAAAATTACTATTTTCTCGTCTGGCATAGCCAAAATCTCTTCTAAAATATTTTGCAATTCATCCAATTTCGTCTGGTGGTTGGTTTCCTGGTCAATGATAAAAGTGCTGTCACTCACCATCCGCATCATGTTTAAAAACTTTAATAAATTTTGCCTGTCTTCTTCACTTAAAAAATGCATGCGCTTCCATTTGTTTACCAACCTTGCAACTTTGTCTGCATATTCTGTATGCAGTTCCAACTGTTGTGGTGTAAGTGGTACAAAAAGGTTTTTATCCATCCGCTTTGGTAAATCTTTCAACACTTGCGTTTTGGTGCGGCGCAACATTACATCCTGTAAAAGTGTACCTATATCATTCAAATTTTTATAGCCTATTACTTTATCCGTGCCCTCTTCAGTAATTTGGTATTGTGATAAAAACTTGTGCAACGAACCAAGCAGGTAAGGGTTTACTATTTGCATTAAGGAGTACAGGTCTTCAATTTTATTTTCAACAGGTGTCCCGGTAAGTACCAATGCATAAGTGGTTTTTATGCGTTTAATTGCAGCCGATGTTTTGGTTTTCCAGTTTTTGATACGCTGTGCTTCATCCAGTATCAACACATCTGCCTGCATTTCGTTCAGGTAAGTAAAATCGTTTGAAGCCATTTGATAACTTACAATTACATAGTCTGCAGTATTGTTGCTGTATAGTTTTTTTCTCGCTAAAATATTTCCCTCGGCCACACAAATATTTTTGTTGCCCGTAAATTTTTCAATCTCGGTTTTCCATTGATACTTTAATGAGGTGGGGCAAATAATAATTGCGGTATTAATTTTAAATTGTCTCCTTAAAACTTCTGTACTCACAATTGCCTGCAGTGTTTTACCCAGTCCCATATCATCTGCCAGTATGCATCTGCCGGCTTTTACTGCAAACAAAACACCTTTTTCCTGATAGCGGAATAATTTTGCTTTGCTGATATCTTTAAATAAATTGGTTTGTTTTTCGGCCACTATTTGTTGGCGGTGCTGGTTGTTTCGTTCCTGTACAATGTATTCCAATGCATCTGTGTAACACCTGAATTCAGGATGGAAGGCATGCGCCTTTTGAAGAAAAATTTCAAACTTTAAAAAAGACGGTTCCAATAAGACCAGGTTGTTATTAAAAAATCCTTTGGCTAGTTTTTTGTATTGAACTGTATCTTCTGTTCCAATGCGTATCTTTACTTTTCGTTCGCCCCGGTAATCAAGATAAACAGATGTGTAGGGCGGTGTATATGGAATGGCCAGTTGTTTTTTTAATGCATGCTTTGATTTTACTTTTATCAAAACCGCCTCAATATGTTTGCAGGTACCCAACTGGTTGGTTTTAAAATCAGGACAACTGCAAAAGTTAAGAGAATTATCTGCACTGCGTAATGCTACTTTGTAAGTATTGGATGTTTTAGAGCTATCCACTTTATAATCACCAAAAACAATCCCGTTACTTGTTTTTTGGATATTAAAATTTTCATCCTCTGCAATTTGACGGCGTAAAATTATTTGCCATTCAACATCAGTCATATCAGCAGGTTTGCGTGTATGCGATACCCTTACTTTTATTGGTGACCTTCTTTTTGCAGTATTTTTCTTCTTCATTTTTTGTTTAATTGTGGTGCAATTTAAATTAGTAAACTGTCTTCGCTATTATACTTGGGAAACTTGTGTAAAACTTTGTTTTATTAAGGTTGCTATTTATCTAAACCCATTATTAAATGAAAAATTGATAATTGTTCCCTGATTATTTTTTTATAAAAACCGAGGTGGTAAATTATGTAAAAAATACTTTACTTTTCTGCTGAAAGGATTGATTTGACAAGTTTAAAACGCATCCTTTTTTTTACGATTGGAAATATTCATAAAATAAGCTCTTCGCTGCTCCACAAAAAATTATAAATCAGCAACAAAACACTTTCCGTACATACTTACATATTGAAACAATGAATTGGTTAAATTTGAAAGGGGGTTAAACCAGTTATTGAATACGAATTATTGGACTTTAAGTTTATCAAAAAAAACTGATTACAATTACAAGCCCGGTAACTACCGGGGTTTTTGTATGCCCATAAAAACAGAAAGATTATAAATAGCCACAGTCTGCAAATCTCAACCGTTTGGGAGCTGTTTTATTTTAAACTATTTTTACCCGAATAAAATATTTTAATGATTATTACAACAGATAAAATAAAAGAACTCTTTGCAGAATTTTCTAAAATTCCCGTCACCGCTATAGATAAATTACCACAGGCAGGCAGTGAAAGGCATTACTTCCGTATCCGCACAAATAAAAAAAGTTTTATTGCAACTTATGGTGCCAACATAAAAGAAAATGATGCTTTTATATATTTTTCGGAACACTTTAAAAAGAAGGGCTTGGCTACTGCCCATATATTGTGCATCAATAAAGAAAAAGACCTTTATATACAGGAAGATTTTGGTGATGTATCGCTATTGAATAAATTGGAAGAAAATAGATATACAGACAGCACATACAATCTGTACAAAGAGAGCCTGCACCAATTGGCATTGCTGCAGGTAAAGGGCCACGAAGAACTGAATTATAAAAAATGCCTTACTAACAGTTCTTTTGGTAAACAGGCCATCATGGCAGATTTGCTTTACTTTAAATATTATTTTCTGGATGCCTTGCGTAAGCCTTACGATAAACAAAAACTAATTGAAGATTTTGAAGCATTGAGTAATTACCTGTCACATACAGAATATAAATTTTTTATGTTCCGTGATTTTCAGAGCAGGAATATTATGGTAACCCCTCCTTCGGAGGGGCTTGGGGAGGCCGTTCGTTTTATAGATTACCAGGGAGGCATGAAAGGGGCGCCGCAATACGATGTAGCATCATTATTATGGCAGGCAAAAGCAAATTTACCCGATGACTGGAAGCAAAAATTATTAGAAGATTATATTGATTCTTTTGAAAAAATTATTAATGAAACTATAGACAGGGATGTGTTTCGCAGCCAGTATAATGGTTATGTATTAATCCGGTTGTTACAGGTTTTAGGCGCATATGGCTTTAGGGGATTGTTTGAACGTAAAGCTCATTTTTTAACCAGTATACCTTTGGCACTGCAAAATTTAAAATGGTTTATTAATAATCAAAATATCGGTATTGCAGTTCCGGAATTTAAACGTGTATTGGAAATTTGTATCAGCGATGAAGTGATACAAGAATTCACACCTGTGCAGGCCACAGCCCAAACGCCCTTATTAGTTACAATCAATAGTTTCTCTTTTATAAAAACAGGTTATCCGAAAGATAAAACAAAAAATGGTGGTGGCTTTGTTTTTGATATGCGGGGGATATTTAACCCGGGAAGGTTTGATGAGTATAAACATTTATCTGGGCTGGATAAACCGGTAAAAGATTTTTTAGAACAACAAACAAAGATGCCCGATTTTTTAAATAGTGTTTATAGTATTATTGATATTGCTGTTGAAGATTATATTAAACGCGACTTTGGACACCTGGCAATTAATTTTGGATGTACCGGTGGGCAGCATAGAAGTGTATTTGCTGCAGAAGCCCTGGCAAGGCATTTAAGAAATAAATTTAACGTGAAGATTGAATTGAATCATCAAAACAAAGAAAACTGGAAGACCTTATGAAAGCTATGATTTTTGCAGCAGGCTTGGGCACACGCTTTAAACCGTGGACCGATACACATCCTAAAGCATTGGCTTTAGTAAATGGCAAATCTTTGTTACAAAGAAATATAGAATACATGCAACAGTACGGTATAACAGATGTAGTAATAAACGTTCATCATTTTGCACAGCAAATTATTGATGTAATAAAAGAAAATAGTGGCTGGGGCAGTACGATAATAATTAGTGATGAAACAAACGAAGTGCTGGAAACAGGCGGGGGGTTGCTAAAAGCAAAAGAACTTTTAACTGGTGACGGGCCATTTGTTACATTAAATGCAGACATTTTAACTGACCTGAATATTAATGATCTTATAAATTTTCATAAAAATAAAAAAGCGCTGATCTCCTTCGGAATTACAAATAGAAAATCTTCCCGTAATTTTTTATTTGATGAAGATTACCGTTTATGCGGCTGGCAAAATAACAGCACAGGAGAACAACGTATTGCTATTGCTAAAGAAAATTTACAACCAATGGCATACAGTTGTGTCGTGATATTTGAAGAAAATATTTTTAACCTGATTCCTCAAAAAGGAAAATTTTCATTAGTTGATACTTACCTGAGCCTTGCAAATCAATATCCTATTTATGCCTATGATCACACCGGGGATAAACTGGTAGATGTAGGAAAATCTGAAAGTGTAGCTACCGCAGAGCAATTATTTTTATAATGCCGATTTATCCAAAAAGTTGAAGCCGTAGTTGCAGCATCAGGATATTACCTACCTTTATACTACAATAATAAATAGCAGTTTTGTTTAAAATATTTTAAACAAGGCTATTTTAAAGGCTTCATTAACAGTATTTAATTTTAATGTAATCAAAATGAAAACATTATTTATTATACGCCATGCAAAAAGCAGTTGGGATATTGCAACCCTTAATGACTTCGACCGTTCGCTTAATGAACGGGGAAAAAAAGATGCACCAATAATGGCGCAACGTCTGCTGGATAAAAAAATAACAATTGATTCATTTGTATCAAGCCCCGCTAAAAGAGCAAAAAAAACTGCCGAATTTTTTTGTACTGCCTATAAAAAAAATAAAGAGGATGTTATTTTTATTTCCGCCTTGTATCATGCCGAATCAAAAAGTTTCTTTGAAGTAGTTGAACAATTGAATGACGACATTAATAACGTAGCAATTTTTTCACATAATCCTGGTATTACTGAATTTGCAAACCAATTAGTGAGCGATACAAGAATTGACAATATCCCCACCTGTGGCATATTTGGTGTGCAAATTAATATTGCTAACTGGAAAGATTTTACAAAAGCAAAAAAAGATTTATTGTTTTTTGATTACCCGAAAATGGGATAATTTATTGCCTGTCTACCCCCTTATTGATAAAA
>JAYVZR010000090.1:0-2357 GCA_043783135.1 Ferruginibacter sp.
GGAGAAACAAGTGCAGAAATATTAAAAAGTATTGCTGTAGATTATGTTATTTTAGGCCACAGTGAACGAAGGGAATATTTTAATGAAACCAATGAAGTACTGGCAGAAAAAATAAACATTTGTATTGAATATGGATTAAAACCAATTTTTTGTTGTGGGGAAGCTTTGGAAATAAGAGAAACAGGTACTCAAAATACTTTTGTAGAAATGCAAATAAAAGAAAGCCTTTTTCATTTAACTGCGGAACAATTAAATGGTTTTGTAATTGCGTATGAGCCAATATGGGCAATAGGTACAGGCAAAACAGCTACTGGTGTACAGGCCCAGGAAATACATGCATACATACGGAGTGTTTTAGCAAGTAAATATGGAAATGAAACAGCAGACAGTATATCTATTTTGTATGGCGGCAGTGTAAAAGCAGCAAATGCAAAAGAAATATTCGGCCATCCTGATGTAGACGGGGGGCTTGTTGGGGGTGCCTCTTTAATGGCTACAGAATTTTCAGCCATAATCAAAAGCCTTAAATAAAAAACAAGGTTACATAAGGTCTAATGCCTTTGCCATAAAAGTAAAGTTAAAAGGCAGTACCATTGATGCATAACCACCTGCACAGGCATAGGTTACCACAAGAGCTACCAACGATAATAAGAATAAAATCCAGTAAAGAGCGGTATTTTTTTTAATTGTTTCCATTTACAATATCTTTTCGGCAAAAATAAGGTAAAACCAACAAATTAGGTTTACAGAATGGCTTCAATTTTATTTTTAAATAAAATTGTTCTTGCTGGTATTAAAATTGGCTAAACAATATTTGACTTTTTTTTATTTTGTAATTTTTACTTTATGCAACAAAGGTTTTATATTGCTGCTCATTAACATGCCTTACAAATGATCTTTAACTTTTACTTGCGGTTTAAAACCATTTTTGGACAAACAATTTTTGTTTCAGGCAATTGCGATGCATTGGGAAATGACGCTATCAATAAAGCCATTCCACTTCAATATTTAAATGATCAGTTTTGCTACTGCCAGGTGGAAATTCCGGTTGGCGATATTGATAATATTGAGTACCGATATATATTGAAAGATACCGGCAGCAATGAAATTATTGAAGGAAGGGATGACAAAAGCATTGATTTTATGGTAAGCAATATCACAGAGATGACAATAATTGATACCTGGAACCATGCCGGTACCATTGAAAATGCCTTTTATACAAAACCTTTTAAAGATGTTTTATTAAAGATAAAATCTAACGCAAAAATGACTACTGCGGATAAAACTGCTACTCATGAATTTAAAGTAAAATATCCTTTATTAAAAGAAAATGAAATATTGTGCATTACAGGAAGTGGAAAGGCATTGGGTAATTGGGATATTATAAATCCATCATTGCTTGCAAAACAGGGAGAGTGGTGGAGTATAAAAATCAATCTTTCAAACGACGCTTTTCCTTTAACCTATAAGTATGGCATTTATAATGTGGAACAAAATAAGTTTCTACGTTTTGAAACTGGTGAAAACCGCCTTTTACCAGGCGATAATGGTGCAGGCAAATTCACTATTCTTCATGATGGTTTTGTAAGGATATCTTCTACAGAATGGAAGGGTGCAGGTGTTGCAATCCCGGTATTTAGTTTACGAAGCCAAAACAGTTTTGGTACGGGCGAATTCACTGATATTAAATTATTGGTCAACTGGGCAAAAGAAACCGGGCTGAAGTTGATTCAATTATTACCGGTAAATGATACCACTGCAACCCATACAAGGGTGGATTCTTATCCCTATGCAGCCATCTCTGCATTTGGTTTGCACCCCCTATTTTTAAATCTTGAAAAAGTTGCAGGCAGTAAAAATAGTGCCCTGATAAAATTATTAAAACCAAAACAAAAAGAACTTAACGCTCTGGCTGAAGTAGATTATGAACAGGTAATGCAGTACAAGTTTGATATAATAAAAAAAATATACGATCTGCAAAAAGAAGAATTTAAAACCGATATAAAATATTTTGAATTCTTCGATTTAAATCGTGAATGGCTGGTGCCTTATGCTGTATTTTGTTATTTAAGGGATAAATACAAAACTGCTGATTACAATCAATGGCATTCTAATAATGTATATAATGAAGAAGCTGTACAGGATATTGCATCACCTGAACAGCCGCATTACGATGGCATTGCCCTTCATTATTTTATTCAATATCATTTATATCTTCAGTTAAAAGCGGCTACAATATATGCACATAAAAATGGTATCGTAGTAAAAGGAGATTTACCCATTGGCATCTATCGCTACAGTTGCGATGCATGGATGGCGCCCCAGTTATATAATATGGATGCGCAGGCCGGAGCTCC
>JAYVZR010000091.1:0-2357 GCA_043783135.1 Ferruginibacter sp.
CAGCAACCGTATTAATAGGAAGTTTGTTCTGGTTTTTTGTAGATGCTTCAAAGCCTTTGATTTTAGAAAGAACTCTTTGGCCAGAACCTTAGTGAGCTATTACAAAATAATTATTTCAAAAGCATTACTGTACCTTTTAGAGTTTTGTTTCTGCTATCAATATCCGTTAAAGAAATAATCCACACATACGCATTAACAGGTTGCTTTCTACCATTAAAAGTACCATCCCATCTTTTAGACATATCTGCTGTTTCAAATATCTTTTCACCAAATCTGTTATATACAACCATACTGAATTTGTTCACTGCAAAATGATATTTTACTCTGAAAATATCATTCAGGTTATCATTGTTAGGACTGAATGCTGTAGGTATATAACTGGCAAACTCCCTGACTTATTATAACAGAACTGGTAGCAGTACCACATTCATTGGACTCTGTTAAAATATATTTAACAGGTATTTCAATTCAGCAGTACCTGTGTTCAAACATTGCAAATGCCGGCAGTATCAACTGTTGCTACATCAATATTATTACTATACCAAAAGCCCCCATTTACAGGCTGGCTTAAAGAAACTGTTGTTCCTGTACAAAGATTTTAGAAGATGCATGTGCCGCATTTTCATTTCCGAAATTTATACTGACAGTATGATTTGCAGAGAAGTTTCAGTAGCAAGATGTCCTTCACCAGCATTATTACCTCTATCGCCTGCAAATGTGGTAATAGTACCTGTTGATATATCAATTTTTCTTATACAGTTATTAACCCGAAAAATGACGGCAAAAAGAAAGGGAGGCTGAAAGTTCATATGCTTATTGATGCTGTTCAGCCGGTTGGTAAGTTTATGAAAATCACCGCTGCTAAAATGCACGATAAAAACTTTTTGATCGAAATTAGTAGAAGTTGGGTTAAAGCAAAGGTTAACAACTCAGCCCAGCCTTCCCTGTTTCCAAAATGAGGGAGGGGTCTACTTTTAAAAACAAATACACAACATAGTAAAATCAATACTTTCAGTCGATAAATATTACGGCTTTAATTTTAGCCGGTTGATAGTGATTGTTTATTATAAGAGCAAAAAGGTCAAACCACTGAAAAATCATTGGTAATATTTTTTGGTTGAATTAGAATAGGGGTCGGTTTTGATTGCAGTCTAGAATCAGGTTCATTAGCATCAGCAGCATTTTCATCAAATGTTAATCATTCAAAGCAGAGTAAGCCATCACCCTGAATTTATCTGCGAGTTCATTGTGAGTTGTATTTAGTAATTGCCTGTAAAAAACAATCACCATTTTTTCTTTGGGATCTACCCAATAAGAAGTTTTAAATGCCCCGCCCCAACTGTAGGTACCTTCCTGGGAGGGCATTGCAGCACTTCCTCTTTCTGTAACAACGGCAAATCCTAAACCGAATTTATCATTGCCAAAAGGCACATCTCCAATCTGGTTCATAGTCATCATTCTTACCGTATTGCGGCTTAATAATCTTTTGCCATTATAAATACCATCATTCAGCATCATCTGTAAAAACACCGCATAATCATACGCTGTGGACGAAAGCCCTGCACCGCCCGAAAAATAACTTTTCTTACGTAACGGGTAATCAATATGACCACCCAGTGCTTCACCGGTTTGTTTTTGCAATTTCCCTGTTGAATCCTCGCTGTACATATTTACCAGGCGATTGGCCTTTGTGGCAGGCAAATTAAAATAGGTATCAGCCATGCCGAGTGGTTCAAAAATTCTTGTTCTAAAAAATTCTTCCAGGCTCATCCCCGACCATATTTCTACCAGATCACCCAGCACATCCACATTTAAACCATAGGTAAATTTTTCGCCAGGCTGGTGCATTAAAGGCAGTGCGCCTAAACGGCTCATGGCATCTGATAATTTATCTCCGCTTACATCTACCCCAGCGGTAATATTACTTTTTGCATAAATGGCATTGGCCTCTTTACTGCCTATTTGCGCATACCCAATACCGGAAGTATGTGATAACAGGTCACGGATAGTAGCTTGCCTTTTTGCCGGAACAGTAGTATAAGTAGTATCCGCTTCATTAAATTTATCCAGCACTTTTTCGTTGGCAAAAGCAGGAATATATTGTGAGATAGGGTCATCCAGTAAAAACTTCCCTTCTTCGAATAACATCATAACAGCCACACTGGTAATGGCTTTCGTTTGAGAAGCGATCCTGAAAATATCATCCTTTTTCATCACCAGTTTAGCATTCAGGTCATTGTAGCCTGCAGATTTGTAATATACTATTTTACCATTGCGGATGATCAATCCAACAGTACCATTTACCCAGCCTTTCTTAACCCAGTCATTCATTTGGGCATCTATTTTCTTCAACCGCT
>JAYVZR010000092.1:0-2353 GCA_043783135.1 Ferruginibacter sp.
TACTAATTTTTGCGTAGGCACATTCCAGCCCCAGCCTAAGTTCCATACATTGGAAGCCCCACCCTGCCTTACATTTTGCATTGTACCCCAATTTGTACCGTTATCTGCGGTTCCATTAGCCCCTACATTTGCCTGCATTTCAAAAATTGACTCAGGCCCGTTTTTTCCAGCACCAGCTAATCCATCTTTCCAGATATCGGGAAAATTAGTCGCAAGTTTATATTCCCCGGAAGTAATTACCTGGTTACATAAACTGGCCACTCTACCCCAATTCTGCCGGAATAAAAAAGTTTGTGCCCATAAAGTGTTTGCAGCGCCTCTTGTAAGCCTGCCAGGATAAATATTACTTAACCCAACAGTCCAATTTACCGGTAAATATTGTGCTGCAATAGCCAGATCAGAGTCAATTTGTGCATATAAAGCGGTAATGGTGGCTTTGGGTTTTATACCGTCTGCAGCTTTTATATAATAATAATTAATTAATGGCACTTCCCCATAGGTCTTTACCAATTCAAAAAAGGAATATGCCCTGAAGAATCGGGCTTCCCCGATATTTTTAAGGGATGCTGCATCGGTTGCTTTTAAAGAATCGGCATAAAATAATTCTTGATTTGCTTGGTTTATCATGTAATAATGGTCGTTCCAGTAAGTATTGGGTGCCCAATCATCTTTACTATACTGAAAAGTTTCAAATTCGGCGTTTACTTCTGCACCATCAGTTGAGCTGCTGCCTTTTTGAGCATCATCATCCCGTATGCTATGAAAATCTACCCAGGGCAAAAGGGAAAACCCTGCATAATTTCTCAGTGTATTATATAATCCAAAGCTTTGCGCCTCAAGGGTGCCTTGCTTTAAATCATCAAGAGTGGCAGTTAATGGTTTCCTATCCAGGAATTTTTTACAACCCATAACAGAGAGTAATATTGGGAGTGCCATTAACATACTCCAAAATAAAATTTTATTCTTTTTCATATCCGACAAATTTAATAAATTAAAAAGTTACATTTAAACCGACAGTAGTTATTACAGGTATTGCACCACCGGCATTATCATATCCAAAAGCAGTAGCACTTCCACCAAATTCTGATGTATAACCTAAATTATTCTTCCAGGTTTTCACATTTTGAGCATTTATGTAAAGCCTTAGGTTTTTAATTTTAGCTTTTGAAATTAAAGCATTACTGAAATTATAGCCTAATTGGATATTCCTTAACCTGAAATAACTTCCATCCTCGATATTATAGGTAGAGCCATTGTAATTGAACCGATGCCCCTGACTAATGATAGGAACCCAATTCGATGTTCCGGCACCATGCCATCTGTTGATTTTATCCGCAGAATAATTTACCCTCTGAAAAGGAGATTCAAGCGATCCCCAGGTTCTGAATACCTGGTTTCCATAAACACCACCCATATCTATCCCTAAATTAAGATTTTTATAATTTAGATTTATATTAGCGCCATAAGTAAATTTAGGTGTTGGGTTGCCTATAACCATCCTGTCATCTGCAGTAATTTTTCCATCGCCATTTACATCTTTGAATTTAAAATCTCCGGGTCCATAAGCGCCTAAAGAAGAGGCTACAGGTGATTTTAATACATCAGCATAACTTTGATATAACCCATCTACTACATACCCATAAAAAGATCCAATTGGGTATCCAGCTTGAGTCCTGCTTTCTGCGCTTCCATTATTTTGGAATGAGCGGGAGAAAAATCCACCTACAGTACCTTGTGCTAAACTCAATACTTTATTTTTAAGAAAGGTTATATTACCTCCTACATTTACGGAAAAATCCTTATTAACGTTTTGTGTCCATGCTGCAGTAAGTTCTTCACCCCAGTTTTTTATCCTGCCCCCATTTGTTAATTCATCTTTTAGCCCCAAGGAGGAAAGGTCAAGATATGACAATAAATCATGAGTAGTTTTACTAAAATAATTTGCTTCAAAATGTAATCTGTTTTTAAAAGCATTTAATTCTATGCCAACTTCCCGGGCATGAACAGTTTCCCAATGTAAATCTTCGCTTCTTTTATAAGCAGGCGTTGCAGCACCATAGCTATTTGTGCCAAACACAGCAGAAGCCCCAGTATTTAGATTAGGATATGATGGATAATTTATTTGATCCCCATTACGATCTACTGCTGTTTGATTACCCAAAACTCCAATTGAAGCTTTTAATTTTAAAAAATTAATTTGAGTAATGCTTTGCATAAAGGTTTCTTTACTTATTTCCCAAGCAGCCCCGACAGCCCAAAATTTCTGATAGCGATTTTTTTCAGGAATTTGAGAAGATGCGTCATTTCTAAGTGAGGCATTTAGGTAGTATTTATTTTTATAATTATACAAAAC
>JAYVZR010000093.1:0-2347 GCA_043783135.1 Ferruginibacter sp.
TAGCAGATAAATACTTTGAGGATAAGAAGTACCGCTTTGCACAACAATTATATGAGGAGTTATATCCTGTATTTAAAGGAACGGATAAGTTTGAAGAAATTTATTATAAGGATGCCTATTGTTTTTATTACATGGAAAATTACAGGGATGCCGAAAATTTTTTTAAAGGGTTTCTGGAAGTATTTCCAAATAGCCCCAAGGCCGAGGAGGTAGACTACATGCATGCCCTTTGCTTTTATAAACAGTCGCCAAAATTAGAGTTGGAGCAAACCAATACAGCAAAGGCGATGGGTGTAATGCAGACTTTTATTAATACACACCCCGGCTCTTCAAAAATAAAAGAAGCAACTGAAATTATTGATAAGTGCAGGTCGAAACTGGAAGAGAAGGAACTACGGGGAGCAGATCTTTACTATAAAATAAGCCAATTCAGGGCTGCTGCTATTTCTTATAATAACCTGCTTAATAACTATCCTGAATCAGCATCAGCAGATGTGTATAAGTTGCAGTCAATAAAATCTTATTATAAATTTGCCAAATTAAGCGTTGCAGATAAACAAATGGAACGTTATGAAAAAGTCGTATCAGAGTTTCAGGATTTTACCGATCGTTTTCCAGAAAGCAAATTGCTTAAAGAAGCGGCGGAATACAATAAACTAAGTATTAATAACATTAAAGAATTACAAAATGAGCAAACTAAGACGTCAGCACAGCTCTAGCACCAGCAGTGTGGTAGAGCCCAAAAGTTTATTTGACATTAAAGAAAAAACAGGCAACCTCTATGAGTCTATTGCAATAATAGCCAAACGTGCCAACCAGATAAATATTTCTATTAAAGAAGAGCTTCACAATAAGCTGGAAGAATTTGCCAGCCATACAGACAGCCTTGAAGAGATACATGAAAACAAAGAGCAGATAGAAATATCAAAGGCTTATGAGCGTATGCCCAACCCTGCATTGCTTGCATCGCAGGAGTTTATGGAAAATAAAATTTACTTCCGTAAAAATGAGGAAGACCTGTTCAGCTAATTTTGTAAAATTATTTACAATAGTTTCAAGTAAGAAGTTCTATTTTTAATCCCGTTATAAAAACGGGATTTTTTATGCTGGATAAAAAGAAAATTTTAATAGGGGTAACAGGCAGTATTGCCGCATATAAAATCCCCATACTGGTACGCCTTTTAATAAAGGCCGGGGCAGAAGTAAAAGTTATTATGACTGCTACATCCAAAAATTTTGTTTCTCCACTTACACTTTCCACCTTATCAAAGAATGATGTACTTGCCGATCTTTCAGAAAATGATTCCTGGGCAAACCATGTAATGCTGGGCAGGTGGGCAGATGTATTTTTAATAGCACCGTTAAGCTGCAACAGCCTGGGTAAAATGGCCAATGGATTATGCGATAATTTATTAATGGCGGTATATCTTTCGGCTACCTGCCCTGTAGTAGTTGCCCCGGCAATGGATGAAGATATGTGGCACCATTCATCTACAAAAAATAATTTAAAAAGTATTGAAACTTTTGGAAATAAAATAATACCCGTTGAGTCAGGGGAACTGGCAAGTGGGCTTAATGGTGAAGGAAGAATGGCAGAACCTGAAACATTAGTAGCATGGCTTGATAATTTTTTTTTAACCACTCAACAATTAAAGGGTAAGAAAGCATTGGTTTCCGCAGGCCCTACTTACGAAGCGATAGATCCTGTAAGGTTTATTGGTAATCATTCTTCCGGTAAAATGGGGGTAGCCATAGCAGCAGAATTAGCCAGCAGGGGTGCGGCAGTTACGCTTGTTTTGGGGCCATCATCTTTAAATGTGCCAGGTAACATCAATACTATCAGGGTGAAATCGGCAAAAGAAATGCTGGATGCATGTATAGCTGCTTTTACAGATGCTGATATAACCGTAATGAGTGCTGCAGTGGCAGATTACACGCCAGTTATTGTTGCAGGAGAAAAAATAAAAAAAACTACGGATCATTTTTCTATCGAATTAAAAAAAACAACAGATATTTTAAAACAACTGGGTGCAACGAAGACAGATAAACAGTTGCTTGTGGGCTTTGCATTAGAAACCAATAATGAAAGGGGCTATGCAAAAAAAAAGCTGCTGGAAAAGAATGCTGACATGATTGTATTGAATTCCCTGAATGACAATGGGGCAGGCTTTGGACACGACACAAACAAAATAACTATTTTTGATAAACAGGGCAATGAACATGCTTTTGGAATGAAATCAAAAAAGGAAGTGGCAGCAGATATTGTAAACATTATCATTCAATATTAAAAAATGAAATACAACATACTATTAATTTTTCTTTTTGTTGCAACCACACAGTCCGTTAC
>JAYVZR010000094.1:0-2341 GCA_043783135.1 Ferruginibacter sp.
CCAGGACAGAAGAAAGTGTGAAACTGCTTGAAAGTTTAGCACAGCAGTTTAAGGATGAATGTAACGAACAGGGTATTGAATATACAATTGAAATTGATAAAGCTGTTTCCATAAAACATTTGATTAACCTGAGCAGTTTTGCTGATTTAATTATTGCGGATTCAAAATCCGATTCGGATGAATACAGTTTAAACGATTTACTGGCAGATGCACATTGTCCGTTACTACTGGTATCAAAAAATGCAGAACCGATAGAAAAAATATTTGTAGCTTATGATGGCGGCGCTTCCAGCATGTATGCGGTAAAAATGTTCAGTTATATTTTCCCGGAGTATAAAAATTTCCCTGTTCAATTCTTTCACATTGCTTCGGGAGATATTGATGCAATACCAAATGTAGCCGAAATTAAAAGCTGGGCTTCCAAACACTTTTTTAATGTGCAATTTGAACTCATTGAAGGAAGTACAAAAAAAGAATTAGTAGAATACATACGACAGGGTTCAGAGAAAGCTATCATCGTAATGGGTGCGTACAGTGGCTCCTTTATTGCCCGGCTATTTTTAAAGAGTACCGCTGAATCTGTAATAAACGAAACGAATGTCAGTCTATTCATTACGCATCAATAATAATTAAAACATAAGCTTTACTAAAACTATGGTTGCTAATTTTGAAACGATCATAAAAAAGAAGCCTTCTATGATGAAACTGTTTACAGAACAAAACAGTACGTTGTTTCAAAAAATATTCCTGTCAGGTAAATCCGCTGAATATTCTTTTAAGGCTAAAGTGCCTTTACTGATTTTTAATACATCACAAATTTAATTGGAGTATGAAAATAAATTACCAAATAGCCGATGAAGCAGTAAAAGCGGTGCAAACATCTAATCGTGCATTTGTACATGGCAGCGCAGCAACACCCATTCATCTTTTAAAAGCACTTTTTAAAAGAAGCGATGAATTAAAAAATGTTGAATTAATAAGTATTAGCACTTTAGGTGATGGCATATTTAATCAACCAGGTTTTGAGAAAAGTTTTTTCATCAATTCATTTTTCGTTTCTGAAAATGTAAGGAAGATTGTAAACAGTGAGCATGGCGATTACATCCCTATTTTTCTAAGTGAAATAAACCAGTTGTTTGAAAAGGGGATATTGCCTTTGGATATTGCACTCATTCATGTTTCGCCGCCTGATAAACATGGCTTTTGTTCTTTAGGAACTTCAGTTGATATTGCCCGGTCTGCGGTGAAACATGCCAAACATGTGATAGCCCAGGTAAATTTGCAAATGCCCCGTACGCATGGTGACGGTATTATACATATTAGTGAAATAAACAGCCTGGTAGAAATAAATGAGCCATTACCAGAAGTAACTTACAAGGATAAAATAAACGAAACTACACTTGCCATAGGAAGGTATTGTGCAGAACTCATAGAAGACCGTGCTGCATTACAAATGGGTATAGGCGCAATACCGGATGCAGTTCTTTCCTGCTTACAAAATCATAAAGATTTAGGGGTACATACAGAAATGTTTTCAGACGGCATAATCCCTTTGGTAGAAAAAGGGATTATCACCAATAAATACAAGAATAAACACCGGGGAAAAATTGTTACCGGTTTCGCTATTGGAACGAAAAAATTATATGATTTTATTGACGATAATCCTCAGGTAGTTTTTCTGGATATAGATTATGTAAACGACACCAAAGTAATTCGTGCAAACCCCAAAGTGGTAGCGCTTAATTCAGCGATTGAAATAGATATTTCCGGTCAGGTATGTGCCGATTCAATAGGCACATACCAGTATTCCGGCGTAGGTGGGCAAATGGACTTTATGAGGGGAGCCGCTTTATCAGAAGGGGGTAAACCAATTATTGCGTTAACTTCTACAACTACAAAAGGTGAATCTAAAATTGTTCCATATTTAAAATCGGGTGCAGGCGTAGTATCTACAAGGGCACATGTACATTATGTGGTTACAGAATATGGTGTGGCTTATTTATTTGGAAAAAACCTGCGGCAACGGGCAATAGCTTTAATGAAAATAGCACATCCGTTACATAGGGAATGGTTAGAAAAAGAAATATTTAAAAGATTTGGTAAATGTAATTAAATCTTGTAGAATTTTTAAAAGCTGTTGCTGATTTATTCATTGATTTTACTCAATGAAGTGGCAAGGCTAATATACAGTATGGACGTGGGTTTTAGCGAAAATAAAAATAGGACAAACCAGAAAATTTCCGGTTTGTCCTGTCAAGTCGTCCTCCCTGTACAATTTTCGAACTTATTTTTGATGGATTTGCAACGATTGGCAAATATTGTTGCTTAATATCAAGACCTA
>JAYVZR010000095.1:0-16423 GCA_043783135.1 Ferruginibacter sp.
GTATCTCCAGTTTGCCGTATTCGTTTTTGCGTCCGGCGATGGCAGCTATTTTGGTGGTACCAATATCCAGACCAACAATAACAGGATTGGTATTAGCCATTCCGCTTTCGTTTGTTGTGTTTTGTTCGTTGCTCATAGTTTTGTGTTTGTATTTGTGTGTTTGGGTGTTTATTATTTTTGTTTACGCTTTATACATTTTAATATTCATTACCTGCTTTTTTTATATCTTCTTTTGTTGTTGGTTTTGGCATTACTGCTTTTGGTTGTGTTGTATTATTTGTTGCTGGCTTTGTTGTTGTTTTTGTTGCTGATTTTACAGGATTTGCCACTGGCTTATTTGCATTTACCGGCTTAACTGTTGCCGGCTTTTTTACTGCTGCAGTTTTTGATACTGTTACTGATGTCCTTTTTACAATTACCGGTGCTACTGTAACCGGAACAGTTGCTGGCTGAGGCTTTTCACTTGCCGCCGGTTCGTGTTCATCATCTCTTTGTATAGAATGCTGAACAATGTCAACATTTGTTGAGTTGTTGTCATTGTCCCCTGCAATCATATGTAATGAATCATTTGTTTGCCTTTCTGCGTTTTCAACAATTGCCTGCATTAGTTGTAAAGTACGCAGGCTGTCAGCCAGTTTATCTTCTGCCCCTTTTCTTTTAGCAACTACCTGTCCTTTATACTGCACATTTATCACACTGTAATTATTCCACCCTGCTTTTACCATTACCTTTTTGTAAAATAATTGCAGCTTATTTAATTTTTCTTCAACATCTGTTGCATCGCCAAATACAATAATGTTGTTGCCAATTTTTGGAATCATTTCAAAATTCCGTTGTGGGGTTATATCTACCTGGTCAATAATAGCCATGCTAAAGCTATCTTTTTCTATGGCTGTACTAACAATCAAAATACCTTTTAGCAAAAGACTATCAAGTGGAGATAAAACAATTTTATCAGACGGAAAGCTGGTAAATACCGGCAACCTTGCAGAAAATTTGTCGCTTAATGGCAGCATAGCCAATGAGCTATCAATATAAAAAGTAGTACCACCTGTTGTAAATACCCTTGCTACCGGTTCTCTTTCCAAAACATCTACCATCAGCCTGTTGTTGTTGTCAAAAAACAGTTGAGCTTTTTTTACCCAAATGTCTTTTTGCAATTCAGTCTCAAGCTTTCTTAAATCGAAAGCGCTTACTATATTACCAACAGGGTTTCCGCCAATAGTAAATGTTATAGCATTTAGAATATCTTTTTTATCAACAAAATAATTATTATCTACTCCTTTAATAGTTATATTAATGCCGCTGCAATGCTGGGCATCTTTTTTCTTAATGGCAGCAACCAGCAATGCAATAACTCCGGCGCCAATGGCAATCCAAAGTGTTGTGAGCATCCAGTTTATTATCGTTTTTTTGCTTACCATAAACGGTTGTGCCACCCTACATAGGGGCAGCTATCATTATTTTTTTTATTGGTTCAATTAATGTGTCGATATCTCCTGCACCTGCCGATATAATTACAGTTCCTTCAAAACCTTCTTCTACATGTGCGTCTTTTTCCTGACCAAGATGCTTTAGCAGATCATCTTTGCTTAATACCATTTTATATTCATTGCTCATCCGTTCTGTTATCATTTCGCTGCTGACACCTTCCATTGGCAATTCTCTTGCGGGATAAATTGGCAACAATATAATTTCATCGGCCATGTCCAGCACTTCTGCAAAGCCATCTGCCAAATCTTTTGTTCTGCTGTACAGGTGGGGTTGAAATATCACCACAATTTTTTTATTGCCAAACAATTTTTTTGCCCCTGTAATCAATGCTCTCAACTCTTCCGGATGATGGGCATAGTCATCGATATATACCAGCTTATCTGTTTTTACAACATATTCAAACCTTCTTTTTACACCTTTAAAACTGGCAACAGCTTTTACAATTTTATCATCCTCAATTTTTAAATGATGAGCTACTATTATAGCTGCCAATACATTTTCAATATTGTGCAGGCCCCCCATATTTAATACTACATTTTTTAAAGTCCAGCCCCCCTGCCCCCCAAGGGGGGATTCTTTGGAGCTCACCACATCGAAGCTGTAGCTCCCATTGTGTGTTTGAATATTTGATGCATATACATTGGCGCTTTTGTTATCAAGATGATAGGTTAAATGATAGTCACCTTTTAAATCATCATTTCTTTTTAAACCAAATTTGCTAAGCAATAAACCACTTTGCTTTATCCTGCCCGAAAAATCAATAAATGCCTGTTCCATATTTTCTGCGGTACCATAAATATCCAGATGATCAGGATCTATACTACTAATGATGGCAATATCCGGGTTTAGTTTTAAAAAACTCCTGTCATATTCATCAGCTTCTACCACACAAACATTTTTATCGCTGCTCCAAAAATTACTATCGTAGTTTACAGCTATGCCTCCCAAAAAAGCATTGCAACCAAACTGACTGTTGGTAAGAATATGCGCTACCATTGTACTGGTAGTGGTTTTACCGTGAGTGCCTGCAATGCAGATATTAAAAGAACTGCCTGTAATAGCCTGCAATACATCGCTTCTTTTTACTACCGGGTAATTATTTTGTTGGAAATAATTGAGCTCTTTATGATCTTTTGGAACTGCCGGTGTGTATACTACTAACGGAACCGTTTTATCAATCAGTTCAACATTGTCTTCAAAATGAATTGCTATTCCTTCAGTCGCTAATTGTTTTGTTAATGGTGTAGGTGTTTTATCATAACCACTTACTTTAACACCAATGCTGTTAAAATACCTCGCCAATGCGCTCATGCCAATGCCGCCAATACCTAAAAAATAAATACCACCTGCACCGTTATCAACAGTGTTTATTTTTAATGATTTTAATATATTTTTATAATTGTTCATTAATTGTTTAACGTAATATTTTTATTTATCAATTACGTAGTAACATGCCGCGGCCTGTTCCTACTTAATTGAATTCAATATATTTTTCGCAATTATTTCGTCTGCATTGGTAATTGCCAACACACCGATATTTCTTTTTAATTCTTCCTGTTTTTCTTCATTGTTTGATAAAGCAATAATGGCCGGTACCAATTGATGTAACGCTTCGCTGTCTTTAATCATAATGCCTGCATTTTTATTTACCAAATTTTTTGCATTTGCGGTTTGATGGTCTTCCGCTGCAAAAGGATAAGGAACCAATATTGCTGCTTTTTTTTGTACACATAATTCTGTAATGGCCATTGCCCCGCTTCTGCTGACCACCAAATCTGCAGCAGCATAAGCATACTCCATCTGCATAATAAAATCGTTCACCCAAACATTGTTTTTTTCGGCTGCAATTTCTTTTGCCTTTGCAATAAAGGGCTTACCGGTTTGCCAGATCAGCTGCAGGTTGTTTTTTGCAAATTCATCTACATTAGCTGCCAATGCCCCGTTAATATTTTTTGCACCAAGACTGCCACCGATTGACACAATTGTTTTTTTTGCCGGATCAAGATTAAAAAACCTGATAGCATCTTCTTTTGTAATGGCAGCGTTTGAAATGCTTTCCCTAACAGGGTTTCCGGTGATCAACACTTTATCTGCCGGAAAAAATTTTGTCATTCCATCACTGGCTACAAAAATTCGGGTAGCCTTTTTCGCAAGCATTATATTGCTTTTTCCCGCAAAGGAATTGCTTTCGTGAATGAATGTTTTTATCCCCCTTGACTGTGCATACCTTAACACAGGATAACTGGAATAGCCACCCACACCTATTGCTGCTACGGGCTTAAATTGTTTAAATATTTGCCTTACCTGTAATAAACTTTTTACCATTTTATAAGGCAACCCAATATTTTTTATCAAAGAACTTCTGTTGAAACCAGCTATGTCAAGCCCTTCAATTTTATACCCTGCCAACGGCACTTTTTCCATTTCCATTTTTCCTTTGGCACCTACAAATAAAATCTCTGTGGCGGGTTCTATTTTTTTTATTGCATTGGCTATTGCTATTGCCGGAAAAATATGTCCACCTGTTCCACCGCCCGCGATGATGATATGAAAAGTGCCCCTGCCCCCCGAAGGGGGGTTGTGTGAAGACTCTATATTTTTATCATCGCTCATTTTATTTTTGGTGGCCGCCTATTGTAATTTTTATTTTTAATTTTTTTTATCTGTTGCTTATTGCTGTTTTTGTAAAAGAGTCCGCCAGTTGGCGGAACTATGTTTAATAACTAAAAACTGGCAACATAATTATTTAAAATACAATGCTACTTTTCTTCTTTTTGGGAAGATGTAGTTTTTACTTCTGCTGCCAATATTGTTTGCCCTTCCAACTGCTCCACATTTCTTGCTACGCTTAAAATAATACCGATAGACAGACAGGTAAAAAGAAAACTGCTTCCTCCCATGCTTATCAATGGTAATGTTACACCGGTGTTTGGGAATACATTTACATTTACACCCATGTTGGCTATTGCCTGTATTACCAGTGTAAAACTTAATGCTAACGCCAAAAATGCACCAAATGCAAATGGACATTTTCTATACAACCTGATACACCGGTACAAAAAAAGCAGGTATATAAAAACAATAAAAGCGCCGCCGATTAATCCATACTCTTCTAAAATAATGGCGAAAATAAAATCGCTGTACGAGTGTGGTAAAAAATTACGGGCACTACTGTTACCCGGGCCCACACCAACCCAGCCACCGCTGGCAATGGCAA
Source organism: Ferruginibacter sp. (assembly GCA_043783135.1). Taxonomy (GTDB): domain Bacteria; phylum Bacteroidota; class Bacteroidia; order Chitinophagales; family Chitinophagaceae; genus Ferruginibacter. The sequence goes on from JAYVZR010000095.1 coordinate 4,712, forward strand.
TTTTTGCCTGGTTAATCTGGTACAGTTTTTCATTGTCATCTTCTTTGCTGCTGTACATAAATGTCTGAATCCTTCCTATCCATGTAGGCACACGGCCTGTAGCAAAAATGGCTGGCAGGTCTTTTGTTTTGTGTTCTGTTTTATCGTAATATTTTACAGCAATGGTTAACAAAAAAACAACCGGTATCATGGCAATACCAATCGTTAGTAAAATATGTTTGGTACTGATACGGCCAATAAACATTAGCAATAAACTGGTAACACCCACCAATATAGCGGTTGATAAATTGGCAGGAGCAATCAATAAACAAATAATGGCTACAGGGATGATGATAGGTAAAAATCCTTTTTTAAAATCTTTAATAACATTTTGTTTGCGGCTTAACTGACGGCTCATGTACATGAACAGCGCCAGCTTTGCCAGATCGGATGTTTGAAACGTCATATTAATTACGGGTAACTTTATCCAGCGGCTTCCTTCATTTAATTTGGTGCCAAAAAAATAAGTGTATATCAACAAAGGAATCGCAATCATAAACAAGATGAGTGCTATTCTTGAATAGATGGTATAATTTACCCTGTGTGCAAAGTAAATGATGATTACACCCAAAATAATAAAGGCAAACTGCTTAAATAAAAAACTTTCTGTACTCTTACTGTACTTATAAGCGAGTGATCCTGTACTGCTGTAAACAACCAATAAACTCACTAAAGTAAGTATAACAACAATGGCCCATATAACACGGTCACCCTTGGTTTTGCTAACCAGGTTATCGCCCATATTACTGATATTGGGTGTGAAGAATTCTTTTATGTTGATACCGTCTGCCATTGTTTAATTCCTTTTGAAAGGAATATTATTTTTATATTTTATTACTTTAATTAATTCCTGGTTAAACATTTATTCTTAGCCACCGTCAGGGTTTTTAACCGCTGACGGGACTATGGGGATTATTACAAATTCTTTACCGCCTGCTTAAACTGTTTGCCCCTGTCTTCATAATTTTTAAAAAGATCAAAGCTGGCACATGCCGGGCTCAGCAACACCACATCGCCTTTGTTGGCAAAATGAAAAGCCGCCTGCACTGCTTCTTCAGCCGAGGAGGTATTAACTATCAGCGAAACAATACTGCCAAACACTTCATGTATCTTCCTGTTATCGGTACCCATACAAACAATGGCTTTTACTTTTTCTGTTACCATTTCTATAAGGGTACTGTAGTCGTTACCTTTATCTACGCCGCCTAAAATTAATATGGTTGGTTTTTCCATACTCTCCAACGCAAACCAGGTACTGTTTACATTGGTAGCTTTGCTGTCATTAATAAACTCTACGCCTTTAATTGTAACCACCGGTTCCATCCTGTGTTCCAGGCTTTCAAAAGTTTGCAGCGCTTCCCTTATTTTTTCTTTTCTAATATCTACTGCCGTTGCGGCAAGACTTGCAGCCATACTGTTATATTGATTGTGTTTACCCTTTATCTTAAAGTCGTCGATACTCATCTGCATCTCTTCACTTTTCCATTTCAGGTGCATTTTTGCATTAGCGATATAAGCTCCCTGCGGCAGTTCTTTACTCATGGTGATGGGGTATAAAGTTGATTTAATGGTGTACCTGTTAATATTTTTCATTGTTGTTTCATCATCAAGGCAATAAATAAATACATCGCCTTTCTGCTGATTTTCTATAATCCTAAACTTGCTGTTGATGTAGTTTTGCACTTTATAATCGTACCTGTCTAAATGATCTTCGGTAATATTTGTCAATACTGCTACATCCGGCCTGAACGTTTTAATATCATCTAACTGAAAAGAACTTATTTCTGCTATATACAAAGGCTTTGGTTCTTCTGCCACCTGCCTTGCAAATGAGTAACCGATATTACCCACCATTGCACAATCAAGCCCGCCTAAATTGCACATGTGATAGATTAAGGCAGTGGTAGTAGTTTTTCCATTACTACCTGTGACAGCAATTATTTTACTGTTGCCTTTATATCGGTACGCAAATTCTATCTCACTAATAATCGAAATACTCTTTGCCCTTATTTTTTTTACGAGGTCATTTTTTTCGCCGATGCCGGGGCTTTTAATAACCTCATCTGCCGACAAAATTTTGCTCTCTGTATGCTGTGCTTCTTCAAAATCAATTTTGTTTATTTGTAATACTGATTTATATACTTCCTTAATGGGTCCACCATCACTTACAAATACATCATATCCTTGCTGCTTTGCCAATAACGCTGCCCCAATACCACTTTCGCCTGCACCAAGTATTACCAGTTTTGATGGCTTTGTAGTGACAACAGGATTATTTAAAGGGTTTATGTGTTCAGTTATACTCATTTAACAATCACGTAACTACCCCACTATTTTCTTAATAGGTTTTTAATAAATAATTTTTTACTGAGCACCATTTAAACATGGCAATAAATTTTTAATTACCCTTGTTATAAATAATTCTTAATCAGTAACATTAAATCCGGCAATCGCTTTACAAGATTTAAAAATGGCTTTTCAACAGTATAGAATCTAATGGGTCCGTTTTCAATTCACTTTATAGCACGAGCAATAAAGATTGGTTCTTCAACAGCATCAAATTGACTATTCTTCTGCTATTTCAGCTAACAGTTCGATTTTTAAAAATGGTTTTTCAACAGTATAGAACTTAGTGGGCCAATGGTTTCACTAATTTTCATAATTCAGGATATATATACAACCGAAAACCATTGATTGAGTTTTTACTTCAACCAGGGTTTGAAATTTCTTTACAATTTTTACCGCATTTTTAATGTTCCAATTGCCACTACTACACTTAATATTGTTATGATCCAAAACCGAACAGCAATCTTGCTTTCATGATAGCCCAGCTTTTGATAATGATGGTGCAAGGGACTCATTAAAAACACCCGCCTGCCCTCACCATATTTTCGCCTGGTATATTTAAACCAACTCACCTGTATTACCACACTTAAATTTTCTACCAAAAACACAAAACAAAAGAAGGGTATCAATAATTCTTTACGAACAATAATTGCTAACGCTGCGATAATTCCACCTAATGCAAGGCTTCCTGTATCGCCCATAAAAACCTGTGCCGGGTAACTGTTGTACCATAAAAATCCAATACAAGCCCCCACAAAGGCAGCAATAAAAATGGATAATTCGCCCAGGTTTGGTATGTACATTATATTGAGGTATTCCGCCAGTTTTATATTGCCGCTTACATAGGCAAATATGCCCAGGCAAATACCAATCACTGCACTAACACCTGTTGCCAATCCATCCAACCCGTCGGTTATATTGGCACCATTACTAACTGCTGTTACAATAAATATTACTATAATGATGTACAGTATGTAGGTATAAGACTGCCAGCTTGCCGGTAATAATTTTGCATAGTTAAACTCATGCGTTTTTACAAATGGAATAGTTGTAATGGGCGATTTTACTTTTACAAAAAGATGTTCTTTATTATCAATTGTTACAATGTTAAAAGAATCGCTCATTAATCTTTGGCCCGATGTGAGCAATGAATCTTTTACAAATTTTATATCCGGGTTATACACTTCTCTTTGCACTACTACACTTTGATTAAAATATAAGGTGGTTCCCACAATGATACCCAACACTACCTGCCCAAAAATTTTGAACCTTCCCGCAAGTCCATCGCTATCTCCTTTTTTATAATTAGCGCCTTTAGCCTGCGCCAGCCGCTTTGATCTTATTTTCAGGTAATCATCTATAAAACCAATTGTTCCTAACCAAAGCGTACACAAAATCATTAGTCGCACGTAGACTTTATCAAGGTTAGCCAATAATAAAGTTGGTATCAGTATACCAAGTATGATGATAATTCCGCCCATTGTTGGTGTACCCTTTTTTTGTTGTTCACCAGCAAGCCCCAGATCACGAACGGTTTCGCCCAATTGCCTTTTTTGCAAATTCCTAATCAGTTTTTTGCCGTAAACAGTAGTGATAACAAGGCTTAATATAACAGCTGCCAATACACGAAATGTAATAAATTCTAATAACCCGCTACCAGGAAATTTTATCCCTTCATTTGTTAACCACCGAAATAAGTGATACAGCATCTTTGCTATCTTTTTATTTAGTTACTTTTTTTAATTAGCTGAATGCCCATTGAATTACTTTTCTAATAATTCAAACAGCTCATTCAATATTTTTTTATCATCAAATTCGTACCTGGTTCCTTTTATCTCCTGGTATTTTTCATGTCCCTTTCCAGCTACTAAAACAATATCTTCTTTTACCGCAAGGCTTACGGCTGTTTTTATTGCCTCTCTTCTATCGGCAATGGTGATGTATTTTTTTCTTGCTACAACATTTACCCCGGCTTCCATGTCTTTTAATATTTCCAATGGGTCTTCACTACGTGGATTATCTGAAGTAAAAATTACCCTGTCGCTATGTTCACATGCTGCCGCTGCCATAATGGGGCGTTTGGTTTTATCCCGGTCGCCACCACAACCCACAACAGTTATTATATGCTCATTGCCCTGCCTCAATTTTTTTATTGTGGCCAGCACATTTAATAAAGCATCAGGTGTGTGAGCATAATCAACAATGCCAATTACACGGTCTTTTTTACTAACCATATAATCAAATCTTCCTTCTGCACCATCAAGGCTACTTAACACCTGTAATACCATAGTATTTTCCTGGCCCAAACAAATAGCAGCACCATACACAGCCAGTAAATTATATGCATTAAACTCACCGATAAGGCGAAAGAAAACTTCATTGTCATTTACCGTCATATGCAAACCCAACAGGCTGTTCTCAAGAATTTTCCCTTTAAAGTCTGCCATGGTTTTCAGGCTGTAATAATATTTTTTTGCAGCAGTGTTTTGCAGCATCACTGTACCTCTTTTATCATCTGCATTGCTGATGGCAAAAGCTGATGAGGGCAAACTGTCGAACCATGATTTTTTAACCCTGATGTACTCATCAAAGGTTTTATGATAATCGAGGTGATCGTGTGTGATATTGCTGAACAAGGCCCCGGTAAATTGTAAACCTGATATCCTATTCTGGTGAATGGCATGGCTGCTGCATTCCATAAATACATAAGTACAACCTGCATCTGCCATCTGTTTCAATAAGGCGTTTATACTTATTGCATCCGGAGTTGTATGGGTAGATGAAATTATTTGATCACCAATTTGATTTTGTACGGTGCTCATCAATCCACATTTATATCCTAAACCACTAAATAGTTTCCACAATAAAGTAGCAATGGTTGTTTTACCATTGGTGCCGGTAACACCAATTAATTTAATTTTTAAAGAAGGCTCATCATAAAAATTATGACTGATATACCCGGCTGCTATGGTGCTGTTCTCTACCTGAATATAAGCAATGCCTTTATGTAAAATTTCTGGTAAAGTATCGCATATAACTGCCTGCGCACCATTACCAATGGCCGTTTCAATAAACTGATGCCCGTCTGTTACACTTCCTTTAATAGCAATAAAGCAACTGCCACTGCTCACTTTACGTGAGTCAATCTGCAAATCCTTTATCTCCATATTGGTATTCCCTTTTGTGGAGCGGATACTTACTTTATATAGTATATCTTTCAGCATCAGTTTAGAAATAATGTTATTGTTTGCCCTTTTTTAAATGAAGCGCCTGCCGGTAAAGACTGGTTTAATACCCTGCCTCGTCCGGTTGCTGTTACTTTCAATCCTTTATTTTCCATTAAATACACTGCATCTTTTAAACCCATACCCACTACAGCAGGTATTATATAAGCTCCTGTAGTTGTAGTAACAGGCATGTTTAAAACAGCTACATTATTTTTCATACTTGTTGTTCTCCAGTAGCCGCCTGTTGCCGAATCTGTATAAGGTAATTTCAATATGCTGAAAATTGAATTCAAATCATTTTTTATACCGAAGTAATTGTATTGAGTAGTATCTGCAGAAGGCGTGATGAATTTTTTATTGCTAAGAAAACGGCCATAAATGCGGTCGCTTATTTCTTTAAAAACTGTACCCGAAACATCTGCACCATATACCAGTTTTGATTCAGAACTATTTTGAATAACTACTGCCATAGTATACTGCGGATTGTTTACAGGAAAATACCCAATAAAGGATGCCTGATAAATTTTATTGCCTTTATTGTATCCCTTATTGTTAAGGGCAGTTACAGCAGTGCCAGTTTTACCGGCAATGCCATAAGCTGTATCAAATAAAATTTTATGCGCCGTGCCATGTACACTATCTACAACTGCACGCAAACATTCCTGTGCCTGTGCCAATGTTTCATCGCTGCATATTTTTTCGACTAATACTTTTGGATGGTTTGTTTTTATATCTACCCCATATTCTCTTATTGAATTTACGAGATATGGTTTCATCATTTTTCCATTATTTGCAACGGCGTTATACAACATCAGCATATGTAAAGGCGTCACCAATTCTTCGTATCCATGTGCCATATAAGGAATGGTTGTATTGGCCCAGCTTCGGTTAGATGGCTTTTTTATCAACGGCCTGCCAGATGAAGCAGTGATATCAATTCCGGTTAAAGTATCTAAACGAAAATTGTGTAAATGTGCAATAAATTTTGAAGGCTGGTTATGATAATACTGGTCGGCCATTTTTGCAAAGGCAACATTACTGCTTGCAGCAAAAGCATCTTTTACTGTTAGCAAATGATTAGGATGCGTATCATGAATTTTTAGCCCGTAGAATTGTTTTACACCACCTTCACAATCCACAATAGAATTTTTAGTTACATATTTATCATCCAGCAAACTTAACAATGTGGCTAATTTAAAAATAGAACCGGGCTCAGTTGCTTTACCGATACCATAGTTTAAATCTTCTGCATAACTCCCGTCGGGCTGTTTACCAAGGTTAGCTATAGCTTTAATTTTACCGGTGGCTGTTTCCATTACAATAGCGGTGCCATGCAAGGAATTATTTCCAACCAACATTTTCATTAAAGCGGTTTCGGCTACATCCTGCATATAAGTATCCAATGTGGTGATGACATCTTTTCCGTTTTCCGGTTCCAGTTCTGCACCTTCTACCGGCATATAAGCGCCGGCTATGTACCGCATTAAACGTTGACCGGTTGTGCCTCGTAATACACTGTCGTAACTCTGCTCTATCCCCACATTTTTTGTTGCATTGTCTCTTGATAAACCAATCGTTCTGTTAGCAAGCAATACATACGGATTAATTCTTTTATCTCTCGGATCTATTATAAAACCACTTTTATTTCTCCCTTGTCTTACCAAAGGAAACTCACGCAGTTGAGCGTATTCAGTAAAAGATATTTTCTTTTTCAGCGTATAATAACGATCCATATTTTTATATGCTAATTGCAATTCTTTTTTATAGTCACCGCTTGCTTTATCTTTAAATAACCTGGCCATGTAAATACTTAAGGAATCTACATTATCCTTAAAACGCTTACCATTTTTTTCTCTTAACCCATCAGCACCGAAATCAACATACACATCAAAAATGGGTATTGATGAACTGAGCATATTTCCATCTTCGCTGTAAATAGTACCCCGCTGAGCATCCAATGGCATATATTTTAAATGAAGGCTGTCACCCATCCTGCTCCAGAATTTTCCTTCAAATTGCTGTATATAAAAAGCCCTGCCCAATACAACCACGCCAAGTAATATTATTACAATAAAACTGAGGTACACTCTCCACAATATGTCTTTCTTTATTTCCAAAGTAGTGGTTCGGTACCCCATTTTTTCATCTTTGATAAACACAAAATAAAGATGATGGAGTGGTTGTTATTTTTTATAATTAATAATTCTTTTTTATTAAACCTGCCAAAGTGTATTAACGGCTACCCGTTGATCCATCTATACTATCCAGCAAAATCGGCGCAACTGTCAATTCTTTTAATCCAAGAGGTTCTACTGCCTTTATTAATTCACTTGCCTTACCTCTGAAGATTAATTCGCTCTTGATTGTTTTGTATTCGTATTCCAGTTCCTTAATATGTTTTTCTGTTGCACCAATCTTCCTTGTCATCTTATCATCATAGTGGCCGTTATATATATATAGAACCGCCAAAAAAGCTAAAAAGAAAAAGAAAGGAATATTTTTAACTACCCATTTGTAGTTTAAAGAAATTTTCCAGTCAGCTTTTTTTGCAATCGTTTGTTGCTGTATTTTTTTTTCTTCCCCCAATTATTTATACATTTAATTTTTACCTATTTTATGCTGTTTCAGGCATCTACCTTTCTCTCTGCCACTCTAAGTTTTGCACTTCTTGATCTTTTATTTTGTTTTGATTCTGTTGTTCCTGGAAATATTGGTTTTTTAGTAATAATGTTGAATGGGTTTTCGGGCCTGCCGCCATATATATCATTGATTTCTTTTTCAGAAAAAGTTCCTGCTTTAAAAAAATTCTTTACTATCCTGTCTTCTAGTGAATGAAAAGTTATAATAGCTGCACGGCCGCCGGGTTTTAATAAGGTGGGTATTTGTTCTAATAATTCTTTTAATGCGCCTAATTCATCATTCACTTCAATTCGCAAAGCCTGAAATACCTGGGCAAAGTATTTTTTCGGGTTCCCTTTTACCACAGACTGTACGCCTTGCTTAAATTCATTAATGGTTTTAAAACCTGTTAACAACCTTTGCTGAACAATCATTTTAGCCAGTGTTTTTGCATTGGTAACTTCGCCGTATTGCTCCAGCATTTTGTGCAGCTGCAGTTCGGTAAAGTTTTTTAATACGTCTGCCGCAGTGATGGTTTGCCGTTGATCCATCCGCATATCCAGGGCTGCATCAAACCTGATAGAAAAACCCCTGGCAGCTTCATCAAACTGGTGACTTGAAACGCCAAGGTCTGCCAGTATGCCATCAACCTTTGTTATTTTATGCAGCCTCAAAAACCGTTGCAGGTGGCGAAAATTTTGTGGAACAAAAATTACCCTTTCATCCTTCGGTAAATTTTTCCTGGCATCATCATCCTGGTCAAACGCAATTAATTTTCCTTTTTGGTTAAGCTGTTGCAGAATGGCGCGGCTATGTCCGCCACCACCAAAAGTGCAATCCACATAAATTCCGTCGGCTTTAATGGCTAAGACATCAATCGATTCCTTCAATAATACCGGCACATGATAATTGGATAACTCCTCCATTAACTGATTGCCTGGTACCGATTGATTTTCCTTTGCCATACCTTCAATTAATCAGCGTTTAATTTTAGCTATCCAATTTTGAACCCATTACTTCATTGGCCATTATCTTGAATTCTTCCTGCGAAAAAGATTCAAAGAACTCTTTGTATTTTATTTTATCCCAGATTTCAATTTTATCGCCTACAAAAACCAACACCGCATCTTTTTCCAGCTTTGCATATTCCATCAAAGTTTTGGGAAGCAATAATCTTCCTGCTGAATCCAACTCAATTTTTGAAGCCCCATTTAAAAACCGGCGTTTAAAGGCGCTGGCTTTGATGTCAAAATCATTTAGTTTGTTAATTTTGGCATACAATGGATCCCAGCTTTCCATTGGGTATAAACTCAAACAAAAATCCAATCCCCTGTTAATCACAAACTGGTGGGCACCTTCTTCTGCCAACTGCTTTTTTAAAGCTGCTGGTACAAGGAACCTTCCCTTGGGGTCTATAGTAACTTCATATTCTCCCAGAAAACCAGTCATTTGTAGTTAGATTGTTAATTTGTAATTAATATTCACACAAAATAACACTTTTTCCCACTTTCTTATCATTTATAGGAAAAAGATTTTTATCCACAGCAGGAAAAACGCTATGAGTGTGTATTTAAAGGGTTTTAGTGGTTATTTTGCGTGAATAGCATGTGAATAGTGTTGTATAACCTGTGTATTACTTCAGAATGCAGGAAAAGACTGAGGCTGTTGAGTGCAAGTGATATAAAAATCTAATTCCAAAAAAAGTGGATGAAAATATATATTATGGCTAGTATTTGTGTGGCGTAAAAGGGAGAATAACCAGAAAAAAATGAACAATAAAATTTAGGCTCTGCTTAAAGGGGAAGTCATAACAATCAATAAGACCAACAGCGGCTTCCGGGATAGTTGGCTATTTTAAATGAATAGCAACGGAAGCCTAACGAATGAATTAACACTGTCAATTTCAAAGTACTTATTTATTTTACTTCACCAACAACGGCGAAAGACACCAACAAACGCTTTTGCTTTTTTCGGGAATACCAACAAAGGCAAACGCTAACTTCTAATCGGAATTAATAATAATTTTTTAAGCTCCATAGACAGAAAAAATTTCAATTTAGGATACTTAATTATTGCCTCTTTGATTCCTTCCTTTGAACTAACCTCTTTCAAAAAAACTATTATGTAATTTTCAAATAATTCTGTAATTACTAATTCTCTTTCGTTTGAAATAAATTTGTTGTTTAATAAATCAAATGCATTCTTTGGTATTTCTTTACCAATAATTTCACTAAGATTATACCCTAAATCCTTCTCATAATATTTTGGAAACTCTTCAAGATCGTTTCTTAGCTCTCGCAAAAAACAGCCCAATAAATGCCCAAAATATCCGCTTCCGTGTGGTGCTTTTTCAATTGTGAAAAAGCATATGCATTCATAAGAATAAAAATACCATGTATTTTTATTCTTATGAAAACCTACCTTTTTTAATATTTCATCAATCAGGCTATTTAATTCACTTGCATTATTTATCATACATAAATCATTTAGGAATTCCCAGAGTGTAATTGCGCTGTTGTTGGTAGCCCTCTCTTGCTCTTTAAATCCTTTGCTATTCCGAAAACGCCGTTGTTGGTCTTATTGACCAACAACCAAAGCGTTTATTAAAGTATTTTTAGCAATGTGTAAGCATATTAAAATCGTCAATTCCAGTATGATAAAAACAGGCTGATGAATAATAATATTCTTCCGGCAAACTACATAACCCCGCCTTTACCGGGTTCCAATGAATGTACTCAAGTTTCTTCATAAATACAATATGCGAATACAACTCTATACCTAATGAATTTCTTTCCCAAAACTGGTATGTTCTGTCTTTTGCATTTACCCTGAACTTATCCAGTACCAGCAGATAGTTTTGTACCAAATCAAATTTTATTTGCTGTACTGTATACTTCATAAAACTATGCTGTAGCTGCGCCGGCGTTTTACCCGGTAACGCCTGCCATATTAAACGGATGTGATTATCCATTATCACAAAGGCATACAATGTTATCTTCTTATTTGTGGTAAGATGCTGCAGGCTTTTAATGATTATATCCTTGTATTTATCAGGTTTTAATAATGGCTTCCATTCTAATACCGTTGCAGTGTAAAATTGAGGCCAGTATATTGGGTATTGTTCCATTGATGAAAGATAATAATTGCTAATGGCAGTTGTATAGTGCACAATTCGGTTGCTGGTCAATAAGACCAACAACGGCTTCGAATTTACCGATGACAGGCAAATAAATTTTTGTAATATTGAACAGGCAAAGACCGAAATTAAAAAGTTCATTGAGTTTTATAATAAGCAGCGGCCTCACAGAAGTGTACAATTGCTAACACCTAACGGGGCTTACAAATGTACAGGTACATTAAAACGGGTTTGGAAAGCTTACCGGCGCAAAGTACCTGAGTGGGGAGATTTGGAAAAGGCATAGGCTGAAGAATGATAACAAAAAAGGTTGCCTGGTAAAAGACAACCTTTAAGTAAAATGAA
>JAYVZR010000096.1:0-6421 GCA_043783135.1 Ferruginibacter sp.
GCCAGATAGGTAAAGGTGCTGTTGAAGCAATTGCCCGTCAGCCCGAAGCCTCTAATGATATTCGTGCAAACATGATTCTTGCTGCAGCCCTTGTAGAAGGTGCCGCACTGTTTGCTATCATCATTGGGTTTCTTGCGATGGTACTGTAACAAGTTTCAAAAGTTTCAGAGAATTGGAGGGTGAGAATGTCTTAGATATTTTAACTGCCTGGCTCTTGTAAATTTTTAAAGCTATTACTGCATCCAATGTACAGGACGGAGGATGCAGTAATTTTTAATTTTTCGATCAGATTTTACTTTATATCAATTTTCTCTACGAACCTGCTTTGGTAAATGAAGAAGAATTGTATAGATCACTAATAGTATTATTAATTAAAATACTCCCATTGGGAGATGGAGGAAAAAAAAATGCAATTATTAACGCCAGATTTGGGCTTATTTGTTTGGACACTTTTAGCTTTTTTAATCGTGTTCTTTATACTCAAAAAATTCGCATGGCCTGCCATCATTAAAGGGTTAAATGAAAGAGAAGGAAATATTGCTAATTCAATAGCAACTGCTGAAAAAGTGAAGCTTGAAATGGCGCAGTTAAAAAGCGACAATGAAGATTTTATGGCAAGGGCACGTGAAGAAAGAGCCACGATGTTAAAAGAAGCCAAAGAAATAAAAGATAAAATAATAAACGACGCTAGAGAACAGGCCAAAGAAGTTGCTGCAAAAATTGTGGCAGAAGCTCAAATAACTATCAATCATCAAAAAATGCTGGTTATAACGGAGATGAAGAACCAGGTTGGTAATTTGGTAATAGAAGTAAGCGAAAAGATTTTGCGGAGAGAGTTAGCTAATAAAACAGAACAGGAAACTTATATTAAACAACTAGCCGAGGAAGCAAAATTAAATTAGATAATTGCATACATACAACCGCTGTAATTTTATATACTACCTGGTTGAATACTAGCAAAACAATAAATTAACGCTTAGTAAATTAACAATGAATAATCCACGTTTAGCAGGCAGGTACGCAAAAAGTTTAATTGATTTGGCAATAGAGCTAACTCAACTGGATGTTATATATGCTGACATGAAATTTATGCAATCCATTTGCAAAAGCAATCCCGATTTTGTATCGCTGTTACGCAGCCCTGTCATTAAGCCTGGAAAAAAAGAAAAAATTATTGAATCTATCACAACGGGCAGGGTAAATATCACTACCGGATTATTTATTAGTTTGCTGGTTCGCAAAGGAAGAGAAGCCAATCTGCCTGAAATTGCTGATGCATTTGTTGAACAGTTTAATAAATTAAAAGATATTCATCAATTAAAAATAACAACGGCTGTAGCTATCAGCGAAACACTTAAAACGGCAATTATAGATAAAGTAAAATCATCAACTACTTTACAAAATATTGAGATTGAAACGCAGGTAAAAGAAGAATTAATTGGCGGATTTGTGTTAGAAATGGAAGGTACATTGATAGATACCAGTATTTTAAGGGGTTTAAAAGATATTAAAAAACAATTTATGGATAATGAATACATCCATAAACTTAGATAAAACAATTTTTTAAAATTAAATAGTTATGGTACAAATTAAACCGGATGAGATTTCTGCGATACTTCGTCAGCAATTAAGCAATTTTAATGCGGGTGCAAGTTTGGAAGAAGTAGGAACCGTATTACAGATAGGTGATGGCATTGCACGTGTATATGGATTAAACAATGTGCGTAGCGGTGAGTTGGTAGAGTTTGAAAATGGAGTAAAAGCCATTGCATTAAATCTGGAAGAAGATAATGTAGGTGTAGTATTGATGGGAGACAGTAGTGGAATTAAAGAAGGCGATAATGTAAAGCGTACTAATAAAATTGCCTCCATTAAAGTAGGGGAGGGAATGTGCGGCCGTGTTATTAATACTTTAGGCGAACCAATTGATGGTAAGGGCCCGTTAAGAGGAGAATTATACGAAATGCCATTGGAGCGCAAAGCACCGGGTGTAATTTTCAGGGAGCCTGTTAAAGAACCTTTGCAAACTGGTATCAAAGCAATTGATGCAATGATTCCTATTGGCCGTGGACAAAGGGAATTGGTTATTGGCGATCGCCAGACTGGTAAAACAGCCATTTGCATTGATACCATCATTAATCAGAAAGAATTTTATGCAGCAGGTAACCCTGTTTATTGTATATATGTGGCTATTGGCCAAAAGGCTTCTACTATTGCAGGTATAACAAAAACTTTAGAAGAAAACGGTGCAATGGCCTATACAACCATTGTTGCAGCTTCTGCAGCAGATCCTGCTCCATTACAATTCTATGCACCATTTGCAGGAGCTGCCATTGGAGAGTTTTTCAGGGATACCGGAAGGCCGGCATTGATCATTTATGATGATCTGTCAAAACAGGCAGTAGCTTATCGTGAAGTTTCTTTATTGTTGCGCCGCCCACCAGGCCGTGAAGCATACCCTGGTGATGTGTTTTATTTGCATAGCCGCCTATTGGAAAGAGCAGCTAAAGTTATTGCCAAGGATGATATAGCCAGGCAAATGAACGATTTGCCGGAATCTATTAAACATTTGGTAAAAGGTGGAGGTTCTTTAACTGCTTTGCCTGTTATTGAAACACAGGCTGGTGACGTATCTGCGTACATTCCAACCAATGTTATTTCTATTACTGATGGCCAGATATTTTTGGAAGGAAATCTATTTAATGCAGGTATTCGTCCAGCTATTAATGTGGGTATTTCTGTTAGCCGTGTGGGTGGTAATGCTCAAATTAAATCTATGAAAAAGGTGGCCGGTACATTAAAACTGGACCAAGCACTATACCGGGAATTAGAAGCATTTTCTAAATTTGGAGGCGACCTCGATGCTGCTACAAAAAATGTAATTGATAAAGGCGCACGTAACGTGGAAATATTAAAGCAATTGCAATATTCACCTATGAGTGTAGAAAAGCAGGTTGCAATGATTTATCTTGGTACTCAAGGCTTGTTAAAAGAGGTAGCTGTTAAAAATGTAAAAGCTTTCGAAGAAATTTTTTTATTGGAAATGGAAAATAAATATCCTGAGATATTAGCTGAATTTAAAAAGGGAAATTTGCCACAAGATGCGTTAACTAAGGTTAATGATTTGGCAAAAAATTTGGCTGTTCAATACAAATAACATCTTTACAATCATATGTTTTTAAACCAGGGGTTGCAATGCAACCCCTGGCTTATTTTCCGGCAAACCTATACTTTATTTTAAAGGCTAATTGCAGCAACAAGTTGTCATTTTTTATTTTTCGCAGATTTTATTTGTTTATTTCCAAAAAAAATATATCTTTACACTCTATAACTCCTAATAAGAGTAATACCTTCTGATCCCCATCCTACATAATAACCACAAGAAATTACTACCACATCCTCTTTAATTTTAAATTTTTAGCAAAGCAGGTTTTTCTGTTTAAGCTTATAACTATAGTGTACCTATATACTAATCCATCTATCTTTTGTATTTCCGCTTACTAATCGAATTGGTTATTATCTCTAAATCACAAAAGAATGAAAAAATTTTACACCTTCATCTTAACTGTAATTAGCTTTTGCAGTTATCAATTTGCCGGCGCACAATGTACCGGTGTAAAGGGCCCCAATTTATTGGGTGCAAAGGGAACTTTTAGTACACCTTATATTACTATTAACAACAGTGCAGATAATTGTATCAAATCTGGTGCAAATAGTTATAGCCCAAACAATAATGTGGGTAATGCCATTTCCGGTTGTAGTTCACCTACAGGAAGTGCTATTCCATGTTCAGATTATGTTTATTCCAGTGCAAGTGATGGTTTAGGACCGGAATATAGGTATAGTATTTTGAAGATAATTGGAAACAGCAGCGGAGGTAATTGTATAAAAGCAGATTGGAGAGGGGCTGACCATACCGGCGATGGCGGTTATTTTATGGCAGTAAATGGGGCTCCCAATAATACTTTCAGCCCGGTTTTCTATCAAATAAAATCAATTCCTGTGTGTATTGGAGCTACTTATGAATTTTCTGCATGGGTATTGAATATATTACCAGCTTCAAGCGGTTCTGCTATTCCAGGGTCACAACCAAATATTTCCTTTAAAGTAAACGGCGTTGTAATCGCCAATTCTGGCCCTATCGCTTATGCAAATACACCTACCTGGATTAAAGTTGGAGGTTCTTTTACCGCAACTACAAGTATCGTTGATTTACAGGTTGTTAATGCAACTGCTGTAGCAAGTGGTAATGATTTAGGCCTGGATGATATTTCAATCAATGTTTGTCAGTCTCAAGTAGCAGTCAATGGTCCAGGAGGTACTATAAACGGTACATCTTCTATATGTGACGGTAATGAGGCTACTGTAAATTATGTTGTAACAGACCCAACCCATACCAATACCTGGCATAAATGGGAAATTAGTACCAATGGGGGAACTACTTTTACTGATTTATCTACAGCGGCACAAGCTACTTATAGCGGTGATTCATTCACTTTGCCTTTAGAGATTGGAATTGCAAAATCATTAATGAATGGATATAAATACAGGCTTGTTGTTTCCACTACGCAAGCTGGTCTTGCCGATCCCGCTTGCCTTTATTTTAATGATTTTACGTTGATTGTTACCTCATGTGGCCCGCTTCCGGTTAAGTTAAGCTCATTTACCGGCAGGTATTCAAACGGAATTGCAACTTTAGATTGGCAAACAAGCCAAGAATTAAATAGCGATTATTTTGAATTGTTTAGAAGTTATGATGCTATTGAATTTGTAAGTGTTGCAAAAATTGCGAGCGCAGGTTTTAGTAATATTATTAAAAATTATAATTATAATGATCGCATTGGGGGTGCCAATAATGTATATTATCGCTTAAAGCAAGTTGATATCAATGGAAAGGAAACTTTTTCATCTATAATTAAACTTTCTTTAGGTACTAAAACTATTGTTGAAATTTTCCCAAATCCTTTCAACAATAATTTCACTATTACATTGTCATCAAATAAATCAACTGTTGCAACACTAAAAATTCTTAATACAACAGGTCAGTTAATTTATTCTAAAATCATTACTTTAAATAAAGGTAATAACTCTATTGTAATTAACAACCTGCCGTCTTCTTTAACTGCAGGTATGTATTATGTTACTATTACGAATGATGAGATAAACTTTAATAGTAAAATTCAAAAACTATAAGGTCTAATTTAAAAATAGTAAATAAAAGGCGGCTGTAAAAGGCTGCCTTTTATGCATTTTAAGAAGCATCGTTTACCATTTTTTTTGTAACTTCCCATTGTAAAATGTAGAATTATGACAATTGGAATTATTGGAATATCTATGATTTTTATGCTAATAGGTATTCTTGTACAATTTAGACTAAAAAGTAAATTTGCCGAATACAAAAAAGTTGAAACAAGTACCGGTTTAAGTGGAAAAGAAATAGCAGAGAAAATGTTAAGGGATAATGGTATTTATGATGTTGAGGTAATTTCGGTTCCAGGCATTTTATCAGATCATTATGATCCAACAAAAAAAATGGTTAATTTAAGTGCGGATGTATACGAAGGAAGAAATGTATCAGCAGCTGCAGTTGCAGCACATGAATGCGGCCATGCTGTGCAACATGCTACAGCTTATTCCATGCTTATGCTAAGAAGCAGGCTGGTACCCATTACACAAATCAGTACCAATCTTTCACAATGGATAATATTAGCGGGGTTAGGTGTCATGGGTTTTGGTGGGGGTAGCCAAACCATGCTGTTGATAGGGATTGTTTTATTTGCAGTTTCTACCCTATTTACTATTGTTACATTGCCGGTAGAATTTGATGCATCAGCAAGGGCACTCAGTTGGCTTGGGAATGCTCATATCACTACATCTGCAGAACTTGCAAAAGCAAAAGATGCCTTAAAATGGGCTGCATTAACTTATGTGGTAGCAGCACTTTCTTCTGTTGCGATGCTGATTTATTATATTATGATTTATTCTGGAAGAAGCAGGAACTAAAACAGAAGTATAATAAATTAAATGCCTGTAAAATAGCAAAGACCTGGTTATAGCTTATAATTTAATTTCTTCATCGCTATCATCAAAAAACCTAAACTCAGTTAAGTGATAAGTAGATTTAGAAACAACTTTAATTTTTTGTTTGTATTTCCAGCTCCATTTTCTGCGTTTGGAAATAAAACCACAGGTAAGAAATGTGTATAGGATGGGGTTAACCTCGATCGTCAGCCCTTTATGGTTTTGCATTATCAAATAACTCAAATTCTTTTCTATTTCATCTTCCAAAATTAAAGTAGATGAAATTTTTCCGCTTCCATTACAACTGGGGCAAATTTCTGAAGTGTTGATATTCATTTCAGGCTTCATACGTTGCCTGGTAATTTGCATTAAACCGAATTTGCTTATAGGTAATACAGCG
>JAYVZR010000097.1:0-6419 GCA_043783135.1 Ferruginibacter sp.
CCCTTGCTTAATTTCGCTAATGGTGATTCTATCTGTTTCTACATTCAACTTTGATTTACCCGAAGAGAAATATATACTGGCACCTATTAGAGCTACCAATGCAATTGAACCGCCAATGATCATTAACCGCTTACTGTTCCAAAACTTTTTTTCTATTACCCTGTCCATATTTTTATTTTGTTGAAATTTATTTTACTGATTCAATTACTTGCCGGTACATATAATACAAAGCCATGCCAAAACATAAATAATTGATTATTAGTTTTTTATATGCATTATTGGGATACTACTGTACGCTATCGATACAACAAGTGTTCGGTTTTGATACAGTTTTACCAACTAGAATATATACGATTGAATAAGCATATTAGTTATTTAATTTTCGCAATTACTGTGCTGGTTTACATTACAAATCTGCGTTGTACCATTACCCTGCGTCGGCGTTGAATATTCCACATATCTACAACCGTAAATATTTTTTGGTGTGGTGAGTTAAATCCCGCTGCGAATGTTTCGCCTGTTTGAGTTATACCATTTGCCCTTTCATCTAAACTCAAAGAAAAAAATAATGGGCTTGATTGCTTGTTCATACATTTAATTTTTATGGGTTATAAATTTTGATTTAAGTGATTATAAATATTGCCTGATTGTTATTGCTTTTATTTTGCGGCGGATGTTCCATAAATCGGAAATACTGAAAATTTTATAAGCTGGATTTCCAAAATTTAATACGGATGTTTCTGTATCTTCCATGCTAAAATTTACCAGCCCCGCTTCAGTTAATGCAAGAGACAATATGTTTGATTTCTTTTTCATGACCAACATTTTTTTATTTTAAATATTTTGTTTGTTTTTTTTAAAAGAACTTTTCTGTTATCTCTTTATTCAATGTCGTGCCAAATTGTAATGCCCTAATTTTCAGTGCTTTATACAACACTCACTAAATAGGGTGTTCGCTTTCGATACAGTTACCATCCGCTTTTGATACAGGTGATACAATATTTTTTAAAGGTTGTTAAAGCTTTGCAAAAGGATCATAAAAAATGACTGTATAAAATCATTACCAACTATATAGTTTTTGCGGTGATGAGTAAAAAATAATTATTTTCATTTTAGAAATGAAAATTGTGGGTGTAAATCTTTCGGTATACTTTGCCATAAATACAACCTGCCATCTAAAAAAATAAATCAAAAAAATGAACTTAAAAAATGCCACTATACTCGTAATTGATGATGATACTGATGTATTGACGGCGGTAAAACTTTTGCTAAAAACTGAAGCGAAAGAAGTGGTAACAGAAAAAAATCCTGAGAACATCAAACATTTAATGGCGGCTAAAAAATTCGATATCGTATTACTGGATATGAATTTCAACAGCAGCATCAATACAGGTAATGAAGGTATTTTTTGGTTAAAGAAAATTAAAACCATTGATGAAAACCTTGCGGTGATAATGATAACCGCTTATGGCGATATCGACCTTGCGGTACGTTCCTTAAAAGAAGGCGCATCTGATTTTATGGTAAAACCGTGGCATAACGAAAAACTGGTAACCACCATCAGCGATATTTTACAGAAAAAAACTTCCGGTAAATCTGTACCTTCTTTAAAAATAACCAACGACTCCGTAATAGGCAACCAATTTTTAGGTACCAGCGAAGTAATGGAAGAAATATTTTATAAAATAGAAAAGATAGCGCCAACAGATGCCAATGTATTGATACTAGGTGAAAATGGCACGGGCAAAGAATTGGTGGCACAGGCCATATGGCAAAAATCATTACGGTCAAAAAATGCTTTTGTAAAAGTGGATGTCGGAGCACTGACAGAGTCGCTGTTTGAAAGCGAATTATTTGGCCACAAAAAAGGAGCGTTTACAGATGCCCGTGAGGACAGAATGGGGAGGTTTGAAGCAGCCACCAACGGCACTTTATTTTTAGATGAAATAGGAAATATATCTTTACAGCAGCAGGCCAAGTTACTAACGGTATTGCAGAGCCGCAATATACAGAGGCTGGGCACCAATGAAGTAACCCCGATTGATATAAGGCTGATATGCGCCACCAACCTGCCGCTTACCGAACTGGCCAATGAAAATAAATTCAGGAAAGATCTTGTATACAGGATCAATACAGTAGAAATAACCATTCCGCCACTGCGAAAAAGAAAAGATGACATTTTAATATTAGCAAAATATTACGCAAAAATATATGCTGATAAATACCGGAAACCGGTACCGGAATTTGATGCGGCCTGCCAGGATAAATTATTACAATACAATTATCCGGGCAATGTCCGGGAACTGCAATATAGTATTGAAAGAGCCATGATTATGGCAGAGGAAGAAGCACTGCATCCCGGGGATATTATTTTTTCTCCGCTTGAATCAAACACTACCATGACAGAAGAGGCCGGTAATTTTAAACTGAGCAGCATGGAAAAAAATACGATACTAAAAGTTATTGAAAAACATAATGGTAATATTTCAAAAGCCGCCAAGGAACTGGGTATCACCCGCACTGCGCTATACCGCAGATTAAGTAAATATGAAATTTAGGAGCATATTACCCTAAGTTGGAAATATGAAATCTGAATGACACAAATATTTAAGCAGAATTTTTAAATGACAACACGAACCATAATAGCAACATTTCTTTTGATATGCTTTATTAACTGTAACAGGAATGATAAAACTAAAAAACCAGAGAAAGCAAGTTTGAAGATAGCCATTGAAGTCATACCAGAAAACGATAGTTCTTATTCAATTTCTTGGGAAGATACAATTGGACAAAGTAAAGGTTATAATTTACTCAACCGGCCTTTTGAAGTTTGGTGTATTTTAAAAGACACAAAAAATATTGTTGGATATTATAAAGGCTTAAGTACTCCTTCTAACTTTACATATTTTACAACTAAAGATTCTCTTATTAAAGTGACATTTATGATTGGCCCTAATTTTTTTTCAAATATAATTTCGGAAGAAGAAAGGAAAAACATTTATGAAAGAAAAGTAAATGTTATGGAGTTTAATCCTATAAACCTGAACATTAAAAATGACCTAAGAAAAACACTAAAATTTATTATAATGGAAAAATAGAAAAGCTATTCTTATGTCTACGTTACCAAGGACGAAAATAAAAACACTTTATAATATTTAAACAAAAACGACTTAACGCCTCAACGGCAAAATTCTCTTTGTATGAAATTTAGAAAATTTGAATGGGCTTTATTGATTAGAATCGTATTGTTACTGTCTTTAATTTGTGGCATTGCTTTTTTACTGGTAAAACAGCAATATACTATTGTAGCCATTTGTTGCATGGTACTTGTTTTTTTGGTATTCGACCTGTTTCGTTTTACCAATAAAAGCAACGAAGAATTACAGCAATTTGTTGAATCTGTACATTACCGTGATTTTTCCAGGAGGTTTGATGAAAAAAATGCGCCCGCTTCACTGCAACCTATGCGAAAGGGTTTCAATGAAATCAATACTACTTTCAAAAACATGAGCAAAGAAAAAGAAACCCAGTATGTGTACCTGCAAAACATACTGGAACTGGTTGATACCGGAATATTATCTTATGAACATGCTACCGGTGATATTATGTGGATGAATGAACCATTAAAAAAGCTGCTCGCAATACCCTATTTAAAAACCATCCGTTCGTTGGAAAAAAGATCGGAGAACCTATATGCAGAAATTACCGCCATTAATCCGGGAGAAAGTAAAGTAGTTTCTGTAAAAGAAGATAAAACATTTTTTAAAGTCTTGTTGAGTGCGACTGCTTTTCAAACTGATGGCAAAAAATATAAACTTATTGCATTTCAAAATATCAACGAGGCATTGGAAGAAACAGAATCAAAAGCATGGCAAAAATTATTAAGTGTTTTAACCCACGAGATAATGAATTCTGTTGCACCCATTTCCTCATTGGCCGACACTTTAAAAAACCGTTTGCAATCTGCTGTCCATGACCTTAGCAATAAAGATGGCTCGGTAGATGACCTTGAACTGGGCATCGACACTATAAAAAAAAGAAGCGAAGGCTTAATGAAATTTGCAGAAACCTACCGCAACCTGAATAAAATAAATACCCTTACTGTAAAGAAAATTTATGTACGCAACCTGTTTGAATCGATGCATAACCTGATGCAGCCAACACTGATAAAGAAAAATATTGACCTCGAAATTATTTTAAAAGACCCTGACCTGATGCTGGAAGCAGATGCCAGTCTGATTGAACAGGTATTAATTAACCTGGTGGTAAATGCAACAGATGCAGTAAAAGAAAAAGAAGAGCCGAGGATTTTATTATCAGCATACATCACCCCAAATAATAAGGTGGTAATAAAGGTTGCAGATAATGGCAACGGCATGCCGGAAGAACTCATTGAAAAAATATTCATCCCGTTTTTCAGCACCCGAAAAACCGGCAGCGGTATTGGCCTTAGCCTTTGCAAACAGATAATGTTATTGCATAAAGGCACTATACAGGTTCAAAGTGTGGAAGGTGAAGGATCGGCATTTTTATTATATTTTTAATCCCAGCATACAGGTAAGGCGGAGACCGGCAGACCGATGGTTAAATTTGTAGAATATTTTCCCCAATACGGATTATTTAAATATTAAAACTGTATTTTAATAATGATGAAATTCCGGTACGGTTTTTCTTTAAACTAAGTATATGAACAAATGGGTTAAGCGTTGTATATATTTTATTACAGGCATACTTGGGTTACTCATCATTATATTCCTGCTACTTCAAACAAGTTGGGCAAAAAATATAATCCGCCAAAAATTACAAATTTATATTTCCGAAAAGACAAATACAGAATTCCGGATTTCTAAAATTGATTATAGTTTTCCTACCTGGGTAGAAATAGACGGCATATTTATGCGTGACCTAAACAAGGATACTTTATTATATGGAAAAACTATAAAGGCAGAACTTGCCATGCTAAAACTTATTAATGGCAAATATCAGGTTGATAGAATACTGCTGGATGACATTTATATAAATCTTCATAAAAAAGTAAACGATAGTGTTTTTAATTACCAGTTTGTTATGAATGCTTTTAAAAGCAAATCCGAAAAGGCAACCCATATTGATACGAGTGCTATTGACCTTTCGTTAAATGAAATCATCTTAAAAAAAATCAGATTTAATATGCTTGATGAAGGCTCTGGAAATTTTACTAAAATGAGTGTAACAGACTTTAACCTGAAGTTGAAAAATATAGATATCAGCAAAAGGAATTTTGATATAAATAAACTGTATGCAAATGAATTAAAATTACAGTTACTAATAAAAAAAGCCGCAGCCGATACTTCCGCCCTGCGAACCACCTCTACCCTTCCAATTTTAAAAGTAGACAGCTTTATTGTAAAAAATAGTTTTATTGGGTATGAAGATGATGTGAATAAAATAAAAAGCAACAACACAATCGGGTTAATGCAGGTTACAGGGTTAACCAATAAAAATAATGCGGCTACTTTTAAAGGTAAATTAATACAGTTATCTGACGCTGATATTGCATTCGATCATTCTGTTATTACGGCCACAGATGCCCACCATAAAAAAGACTCAATCGCTGTTACAAACAATTACGGTTTTGTAATAGATGAAATTGAACTCAACAATAACCAGGTTACTTATAATAATATTGCAGCACCGGCAAAAATAAACGGGTTCGACTATACACACCTTGCCATAAAAGGTCTTCGGTTAAAAGCGGTAGGTAACTCCTACCTCAATGGGAAAATACAATCCACTATAAAAGGGTTTTCTTTTAAAGATAAAAGTGGCTTCGAAATAGATAGCCTAAGCGGCATTGTAAAAATGGATAGCAGCAATATTGATATTAAAGATCTTTTTGTAAAAACGGCAACTTCAACCATTCGTGCAAATTCAATAGTTTACCAGCTTTCACAAATAAACGGCAGTGGCGGCACAGGGAGTTTTCCGCAAAATAATATTGTAATAAGCAGCACAATCATTTCAAAAAAAGACCTTGATCTTTTGGCAGATGGACTTACTGCTAAATATAAAAAGCAAATGAATGCATTGGGCGATTTACAGGTGAGCGCCAACATAACCGGCACTGCAAAACAATTGCTAATTCATGATCTTGCTGTTCGTTCACTTAATGGTCAAACCTTGGCATTACAGGTATCCGGCACAGCAACAAATTTTACAGATACCAAAAATTTATCGTACAATCTTAATATTAAACATTTTGTAGCTTCAAAAGCATTGATTGATCCTTTTGTAAATAATCCAAAACAAATCGTTCAATTACCTCCTGTTATTGCTTTAAGTGGTTTACTTGCTGGCAACATGACCAGGTTGCAAACAAATATGCAAATGGTCTCTGCTTTTGGTAAAGCCAATGTTAAAGGAAGCATCATAAATTTTAA
>JAYVZR010000098.1:0-2330 GCA_043783135.1 Ferruginibacter sp.
AACAATTGGTGATAATGACAAAAATTTCAAAGAAGAAATTTCGGAAAAGGTTTTATTGAATTTTTACAGCTTTTATTTGAAGACCATAGCGAATGCTGAATTTTTAAATATTTCAATGAGCGAATATGCTCTGCTTACCAAAACTGTGTTTGTAAGTTATAGGCAGTTGCAGAAAAACTCTTTTATAATAAACGAACGGTTAATTGCATTTGATGATAAACAGTTTGAACAACTTGGCTTATTACCGGTATATAAACATTATGGGTATAGTGAAGAAGAAAAAAACACAATCGCTAAAGAACATGATAGAGATGAATGGTATGATTTGTCTTTTGTAAAAACAGGTTTTCTGCCACGTACTGGCATAGAATATACCGACCTGGTTGAATTGCTAAAAACACAATATCTCAATCCAAATCTGCCAAAGGGAATAAACTTAACCATACTGCATAGCCTTGCAAATAATTATAGTGAAAGTATAAAGCTGATACAACCGATAATTGACAAAGGCACTTTTGAGAAAGAGGAAATAATAAAAATATTTAAAAAGAAATCCATTTTTGAATACAGAGAAATGGAGACTGAAGAAGTGATAGTTTTATTGCGTAGTTTTTTAACTGAAACAGAAAATGCCATTGTTTTAGAAAGTCGTGACAACAGTTGCAATATTGATGAAGTAAAACTTCTCTATATAGATGGCAAACCATTATCAGGCACTGAATATGAAAAACTCCACCGCTTTATCCGCCTGTGGCGCAAGCTGGGCTTTACCATTGATGAAACAGATAAGGCAATTATGGCCTTGGGGGTTGATAAAAAAAGTAAACTATCAGATATTACACCGGATTTAATCCGCCAGTTAGTAGCGGTAAAAAAAATAATCAACCTTACCGGGATTGAACTTACAAAGCTGTTGTGCTTTTGGGGAGACATTAGCACCGCAGGAGAAAACTCTTTATACAAGCGGCTTTTCCTTACTCATAATTTACTGGCATTGGATAAAATATTCAAGCCAGTAAATGAAATTTATTTAACCCCGGCAGAAACAATAACAGCCCATCTGCCTGCTGTGATGGCTGCACTTAATTTAACTGCGGATGATATTGAAGCAATAAGAACTTACAATGCTCTACCGCCTGCTGATTTTAAACTTAGTATTGCCAATTTATCATTACTGTACCGCTACCGCCTTTTATCCAAAACAATGGGATTGAAGGTTCCGGTTTTTATAAAACTTGCAGAAGTATTTTTAAAAGTATTTGGCGATGTTTTCAGCAATGCAGATACCACATTGCAGTTTTTACAAAACTGGGGTAAAATTGAAGAAGCCGGCTTTAATGCCGAACAGGTAAGTTATATTATTAATGGAACAGACAGGAATATAAAACCATTTGCGCCATCAGAAAGAGAAGTGCTCGTTTTTGCAAAACAATTGTGTGATGGGTTGAATGATATTGAAGCAACCCATGGTAATGTAAAAGATGATGCAGAAGCCACAACAGAACTTGTGAGGGCCAAAGCACTATTACTTTTTGCTCCTGCGGTTACAGAACAAATAATAAGCATTTTAGATGCACCCGTAACCTTTACAACTCATGTTGACAGAAATTTGAATATTGACTGGCCTGATCCGAATATTTTAAAAGATAAAGTTGGGTATGATAAATCTTCCGGCATACTTACAATTACAGGTGTATTAAACGATACAGAAACTTTAGTTTTTAATAATTTAAAAAATAAAGCCGTCCCTGCTGTACCCGGAAGCCCGGAAGTTCCTGCAACTGCAACAACACCCATTATCCCTGCTGTTCCTGCATCTCCGGAAGTGCTATCGGTTTTATTGCCTTTGCTCTGGAGTGAAGGATTATCAGAAATTGTGATGTTGCAAAATACACAGGTTCAAAAAATGCGTCCGCCATTTCAATTAGTACTCTCAGGCCTTTTAGGTTCAACAGATGCATTAAGAGATTCCTATTGTAATATTGAAGAACCAGCAAAGAAAAGGTTTGCTTTTCTCAACGCATATTTACCTTTCCTGCGTATAGAACTAAACAAAAAACTAATTACAGATTTATTAGCAAATGCAAGTGCATTGGATAAAACCATTGTTCAAGCCCTGGCATTTAATATTTTAAGGAACGGCTCAGTCTCATTATTTAATAAGCTTGCTGCAATCAAAGAATCCGGTTTTCAAAATGTAGAGAAAGCGTACCTATTGCCACAGGTTAGTACAGATTATACGTTTGTTGTTAATAAGGATAAAATAATTCAGCCATATCTTAATGGAGAAAAGATAAGCTTTGATTTTAGTGTTGTATTGCCAAATGATA
>JAYVZR010000099.1:0-2326 GCA_043783135.1 Ferruginibacter sp.
GGTACTTTTGATATTTCCATACTTGAACTGGGCGAAGGTGTATTTGAAGTAAAAAGTACCAATGGCGATACACATTTGGGTGGCGATGATTTTGATAAAGTTATCATGGATTGGCTGGCAGAAGAGTTTAAAAAAGATGAAGCTATCGACCTGCGTAAAGACCCAATGGCATGGCAACGTTTAAAAGAAGCCGCTGAAAAAGCAAAGGTAGAATTGTCTTCTTCTTCAGAAACAGAAATCAACCTGCCTTATGTAACAGCTGTTGACGGTGTGCCAAAGCATTTGGTAAAAAAATTCACCCGTGCACAGTTTGAAAAACTGGCTGACACATTATTTGAAAGATGTTTAAAGCCATGTGAGCTGGCATTAAAAGATGCAGGCCTAAGTGTAAATGATATTAACGAAGTTATATTAGTGGGCGGTAGTACACGTATCCCCAAAGTACAGGAAATTGTAGAAAAATTTTTTGGTAAAAAAGCTAATCGCAGCGTTAACCCCGATGAGGTGGTGGCTATTGGAGCTTCTATACAGGGCGGTGTGTTATCCGGCGATGTAAAAGATGTGTTGTTACTGGATGTTACCCCTTTAAGTCTGGGTATTGAAACAATGGGTGGTGTTATGACAAGGTTGATTGAAAGCAACACCACCATCCCTACCAAAAAATCTGAAACCTTCAGTACTGCCAGTGATAACCAGCCCGGTGTTGAAATTCATGTATTGCAGGGTGAAAGGCCTTTAGCCAATCAAAATAAAAGCCTGGGTAAATTTAATTTAACCGATATTCCTCCTGCACCACGTGGTGTACCACAGGTAGAAGTAACTTTTGATATTGATGCCAATGGTATTTTACATGTAACTGCAAAAGATAAAGGCACAGGAAAAAGCCATAACATTCGTATTGAAGCAGGCAGCGGCTTAAGCAAGGATGAAATTGAAAAGATGAAGAATGAAGCAAAGGCCAATGAAGCAACTGATAAACTGGAAAAAGAAAAGATAGAAAAAATAAACCAGGCAGACAGCTTAATATTTCAGACAGAAAAACAACTGAAAGAATATGGCGATAAAATTAGTGCAGATAAAAAAGCGCCGATTGAAACTGCTTTGGCAAAATTGAAAGAAGCGCACAAGGCACAGGATCTTATACAGATTGATACTGCTGTTGCAGAAATGAATGCAGCATGGACTGTGGCAAGCGAAGAAATGTATAAAGCAACGCAGGAAGGCGGCGGTGCACCACCACAAGGCGATGCAGGCGCACAGCAGCCGCATAGCGATGCAGGTGCAAATACAGAAAACGTAACCGATGCTGAGTTTGAAGAAGTGAAATAAATATTATTTATTTTGAAGCCCTTGTTTAACTACAAGGGCTTTTGACTTTTAGTTAATTATTTTATGACAAAAAAAATGTCTGATGGTGTAAAGGCGGCATTGATTGCAGCAAGTGCAGCGATTATAGTGGCAATATTTCAATTCTTTGGAAAGGCAGATAATGGGAATATTAAATCAGATAATTCGCAGCAAATAATCCAATCCCAAGTTGCAAAAGATTCTGCTCAAATTGTTAATAATGCGAATTCTAAAAATCAAGTAATTACTAATAATAAAGTTGAACAAAAAAATTCTGCAAATGGAAATATTCAAATCGGTGACAAAAATGTTTCTAAGTAAAAGTGTTTCAATATTATTTTTGATTAATTCAGCATTAGATTTAAATGCTCAAATTAACGATAATAATACATCACAAACAAAGTCTCCCAACGCCAACATTCAGATTGGAAATAATAATCTAAATAAACAAGATAATAGAAAATATATTACTAGTAAAGAAACTAAAAACATTGATAATTATAACGCCCCATTAATTACGGGCAATAACCCTTTTGTTACGATTAACAATATATTTCCGAATAAAGACTCTATCAAGTACGAATTTGAATTAAAAAAGAAAATCATTCGGGAGACACTATCGGATTTTATGTGGGAAGGCTATAATCTTAAAAATCGTTGCGGAACAGATACAAGTTTTGGTAACATTCATACCGAAACTATGGTATGGGTTAACAAAGTTTTCAACTACCTATATATAAGTTTAGATAGAAGTTATGCTCGTCAATTTGATTTAGCAGAGATGAGTACACCAATGATTCTACAAAACAAAAGCGAAGAATTTTCTAATTTATGGAGGTTTATTGTAGCAAAAAAGGATAAACTTGATTTATTTATAACAAGCTTATATTAATTAAACCAGGTGATGGTGCGGCACAACTACAACGCAATGCAGGTGCAAATACAGAAAATGTAACTGATGCTGAGTTTGAAGAAGTGA
>JAYVZR010000100.1:0-2325 GCA_043783135.1 Ferruginibacter sp.
TGAGTTTAAAAAATTCCTACTTCCTCGATCTTTTATATGGCGAACTGGCAAAAGGCTTTGGTACTTACTATAGCCGTTATACTAAAAAACAAAGAAACAAGCCTGCCGCCGAATTATTAAAATGGACCAGGGAACAACAGATACCATTGCAGGTTTCAATAAAAACAAACAATGGATGGGAAAAAATTACTGATATAACCACCATTGGCCCGGTAGCTACAAGAAATATGGTGATACCAATTGAATTACCGCAAACCACCCGGCCTGTTGCAGAAATAAAATTATCCAGTGGTTTTATGTTTTGGGAAATTGATTATGCTGCTATTGATTATTCAGATGATTATTCATTTGAGGTACAAAAAATTCTTCCATCAAAAGCAACTGATGAATCAGGAAAAAACGTTTTGACTGATCTGCAAAAAGAAGATGCTGTTTATTTAGCACAACCCGATATTGGTAATACTGCAACTATTATTTATAATACCAGCCCGTTAAAAGAGGGTTCAAAAACACGTACTTATATCCTGCACACAAAAGGATATTATGAGCATGTGAGGGATTTTAAAACCAGGCCTGATATAGCTTTTTTAAAACAGTTCAGGCAACCCTATGCATTCCCCATGTTTGGCATGAGGCTGTATAAAAAAATGACTGCTGAAAATATAAAGACATTGGCCAAATCACGATAAAATATTTTACACCCGGTATAAAAACATTATTAAAATTATCAATCATTTTTTATGGAAACAGTCATGGCAATAAAACAAAAAGCCTTTAATAAAATAGTTGAGCCTGCTGAGCCGGTAATCAGTAATCAAATAAATAACCCGGTTCAGCCAGGCAGCATTGAAAAATATTTTGTACGCATGATGATCAAATTGCGCCTTATATATTTTGCTTTTATCATTATAAAAAATCCCCTTAAGGTATTTACGGTTTTTAAATCAATGATTCATCTCAGAAATACAGTACAGGGAGGTGCTTTAAAAAAAATGTATAAGATTGATGGTAAATATTATGTAATGCAATACAGGCCCGGCTGGCCTTCTAAAATTTATGATCATTTCATGAAAAATGAAATTCGCCGGCAGGCTTTTCCGCTGACTGCTACAGAAAAATTATCCTTTGTCTTTTTTGCCATTACACGCAAATGTCCCATGCGCTGCGAACATTGTTTTGAGTGGGATAACCTTAACCAAAAAGAATCATTTACAAAAGATGATTTATTTAAAGTGGTGGATATGTATCAGAAAGAAGGAGTGCAGCAGTTTCATTTTAGTGGCGGCGAGCCCATGGTGAGGGTTAAAGATTTATTGCCTTTAATAAAATATGCCAGTAAAAAAAGTGACTGCTGGGTACTTACTGCCGGTTTTAATTGTACTGCCGAAAATGCAGATTTATTAAAGCACGCAGGCTGCAAAGGAATAGTGGTAAGTATTGATCATTATATTCCTGAACTGCATAACCTGTTCAGGGGATACCCTGCTGCGTTTGATGTAGCTGTAAATGCTGTAAAAGCCGCACGGCAGGCCGGTATGGTTACGGCTATCAGTATATGTGCCACTAAACAGTTTATTGATGGGGGTCATGTAATACCTTATATGAATTTTGCAAAGGAATTAGGGGTACAGTTTGTACAGGTGCTGGAGCCAAGAAGTGTGGGGCATTACGAAGGTAAAAATGTACTGCTTGATGAAAAGCATATTGCTGAACTGGAACGGTTATTCAAATTTTTTAATTACGCTACTGCTTATAAACATTACCCAACTATGCAATATCATGGATATCATCAAAGACGGGTAGGATGTTTTTCGGGTAGCAGAAGCTTATACGTTGATTCGGCAGGAGATGTACATGCCTGCCCCTTCTGCCATACCAGATCGTATAATATAATTGAGCTTATCCGGGCTAATGAAAAAAAGCTGCCGGCAAAAGAAAATAAATGCCCGCAGTTTAAAACGGCAGTATGAAAATTTTAAAGCCAGTGAATTTTCACTGGCTTTAAAAATATTTTATACCACCTTTATTTACTAAGTAGTCCGCAGGGCTACGTGTAAATATTAGATGGCACTATACCGGCAAAAATAATTTCGGACTATTTAGATATTATATTCGGTATTAAAACCGCTGCCCAAAAACTTTTTTCAAAATATCAGTGGTTCTTGCTGCAAAATTTGTCCTTATATTCAGTTCTTCTTTTGCCAGCAGGTCAAACAATGCATCGGTTGCCCGTGCCGTAACAAAATTTGCCAGGTCAGGGTTTAATTTTTTAAACGTGGTAGGAAAATTATTGTACCTCGTTATCATATCCCCATAATATTTTGT
>JAYVZR010000101.1:0-2320 GCA_043783135.1 Ferruginibacter sp.
CAATGTTCTATACGATGAGATGACAAACCAAAAATTAAACCCTGCTTTTTTATTTCAAAGGCAAGTTCTCCCAGTACATCCCGGTGAGGACCCATTTCAGCAGCATTCCATTTTGATAATGCTGTTTTATACATGGCAAAACCATCATGGTGTTCTGCCACCGGCACAACATATTTAGCACCTGCCTTTTTAAACAATGCCACCCATTGTGCCGGATTAAATTTTTCTGCTTTAAACAGGGGGATAAAATCTTTATACCCAAATATATCCTGCGGCCCGTAAGTTTCTATATGATGTTTATATTCTTTAGAATCTTTCTGGTACATCTGCCGGGGGTACCATTCTGAACCAAATGCCGGCAACGAATACACACCCCAGTGAATAAATATTCCAAACTTGGCATCTTTAAACCATTCAGGTGTTTGGTATTTTTTTAACGACTCCCAGGTAGCCTGGTATCTTTCCTGTGCAACTATTTTTTTACTTAGCCCTGCAAAGACTAGAAGCATGGCAAAAGAAATAAATAAATTTTTCATATCATGGCGTTTTTGAATTCTCCTGTTGATCAGTTTGTTTACCCAAAAGTTTTCGTTGTAGTAACTGTTAAAAATAAAGGGGCACCAATACTGATACCCTTTTTTATTTTACATAATAATTTCAACCAAATAAATGATAGTATCTATCGTTTTATAAATTTCTGCGTTTCAGTATTAGTTCCGTCAGCATATTGTAACAGGTACATGCCTGTTTGTATAAAGGGGATATTGATTGACATGGCTTGTGTCTGTACCTTTTTTTCAAGTAACACTTTACCTGTTAAATCGATAATTCTAATTTGCCCTTTGCTTTTAAGCCCGCTTATATTCAAATTGTTCAGTACCGGGTTTTCGGTTATTTGCATACGGGATGCGCCTTTAAGCTGAATTTTAATAATACTTGAAAAAGAAAGTTTGCCATCTACATCAACAGTTTTAAGCCTGTAATAAATTATACCGTTAGCTGAAGTTGGATCAGAATGCACTAAACTGTATTTGCCATTATTATTGATACTTGCCGCAACATTTCCAATTGTTTTAAAATTTCTTGCATCTATACTGCTCTGCACCTCGTAATGAGATACATTTACTTCTTCAGCTACTGCCCATTTTAAAAGAACGCTTTTATTTTGTAACTCACCTGTAAAACTTACTAATTTAACCGGCAAAACCGCAGAGCAATTGGCCACAGTTAAATTACTTCCGCCAAGTTGTGGGTTTCCAAATGTAAATGTAAACGTCAATGGTTCCCATAAAATTAATGCAACTGCATAATAATGCCCGGACGTTGTAACTGCAATGGCTTCAACACCAACACCAGGGCCCGTTGGACCACCGGGATTATATGAGATGTCGCAGGCAATTTGAGTCCAGGCAGTAGGGCTAATCGGGCAACTAATTGCAGGAAGTGTAGTTCCCATATCAAACACAATCCAGTCAAGATCGGCAGGGCTTGAAAAAGACTGTGTATAATTACCGCCTGAAGGTGAATAGAAAAATTGCCAAAAGGTTTCCCGTATAGGATACCCATTATAACAGCCCCATTCTGCACCAGATAATACACTCGGTTGCGTACCATCGGTAGTAACTGTATAAGCATTTCCACATCCTAAGGATACACAATTTTGGGCCTGCAGGGATAATGAATAAATTATAAGCCCCGTCAGCAGAATGTATATTTTTCTCATAATAATTATATTCAAATTTTTTTAATAATTTGATTTAAGCTAGTCTAAAACATGAAAACTTACCTCACTTATAAAGCGGGCAAACTACAAATTCTAAGACTACCTGAATATGCAAGCAATTAACCTAGGGCTGGGTAAAAGATGGTAATAAATTACTAGTCAGTAATTGGATGTTTAAGATATGGCTTCCTTTATAAGATAAATTAAAAAGTTTTTAAATAAATGTGGATAACCTTTTACAATACAATTTAACTGGAAATTTATTGGCAAGAAAAGACTGCATGTATCCTTATAAATGAAATGTCTGGCAAAGAGATAGTGACTTAAAATAAGCAAAGGGCTATTTTAAATACAGGCAGCTTCTTATGTAAAAAAAACAGGGTATCATAATGATACCCTGTTTTTTTATCAAAATGATTTCACCCACCTTTTTGATTGCATCATCGTTTTATAAATTTCTGTGTTTCGGTTGTTCTTCCGTCAGCATATTGCAGCAGGTACATGCCTGTTTGTATAAAGGGTATATTTATCGACATGGCCTGTGACAGTACCTTTTTTTCAAGTAATACTTTGCCAGTTAAATCAATAATTCTAATC
>JAYVZR010000102.1:0-16327 GCA_043783135.1 Ferruginibacter sp.
AAAAGCTTTTTGATCAAAAGTTATTGGTATGGATAACAAACTGGTAAGGTTATAATAAAGCCAGCTATTGTCGGAGGCGATGATAACTTTATCTGAACCGGTACCCACCAAAACGTATTGCGATTCATACGTGTGCCGGGAGCCAATAAAAACCCGGATGCCGGGAATAATTTCTATGCTGTCGCCCTTTACAAGCATGAGTTGCTTGTCTATATTCTTCTGAATAATTTTATAAACATCTTTACTGTTAAAACCAGAATTATCACCGTCTTTCTGCCAGGCTGCGCCAACAAAATAGTTGTAGTCTTTCTCCTGCATCCAAACCATTGCTTTTGGAAAAAGATCTATGCCACCCATATGATCCCAATGTGGATGTGTAATTATTAAATCGGTAATATCACCTGGATTAATATTTATTTTTTTAAGTATGGAATCTGGCCGTATATAGGTAAATGCCTGCATATTGTACATGGCCGGCGTTTCAGTAAAACCTGCATCTACTAAAATCGTTCTTCCATTATTTCCTTTTAATAAATACACCATGTAGCAAATATCTGTGCTGTCTTTACTGGTTGAACCAACAGCAGAAAAAGCAACCGGCATTTTAAAATTAAGTGTGGCAAATTTTAGTGCATAAATTTCATAGCTGTTTTTTTGAGAGAATGCATTTAAACCAATAAACAAAATAAACAAAACAGATAAAACAGTTTTTGGTTTTGATGGTACTTTTTGATTGGTAAACATAGTTGCTGATTTAAAAGTTTGTAGTAAGTAAAATGCAATCTTTCGCTTAGAATAAATGAACAGAGATCCATTTGGCAAAAGCCTGCCACCAGGCTGAGTGCGTATTAGGACCCAATAAAAATGTGCAGGCTATAATTCCTAAAAAAATAGCCATCGGGAAAGCTGATCGCTTCTTTATAATATCTGCTATCATCCATCCCAATGTGAAAAGCGCTATAACGCCTATCATTACAGGTACTGCTGCAAATGGCAACCCACAAACCGCAATCAGAAAGCGTCCCAGTCCGGGCCCTAAAATCATTAAACCTATCGAAGCAAAAAACCGGAGATGATAAGAAGTTTTCTTTTTATAATAAATGCCTAAGCCATAAAGAATACTGATATAAAACATATCCGGAATTCCGCTAAAACCCATCGATGCCAGCGCTTCTATTTCACCTTCTGTTTTTATATTTTTTAAATATGCAGCTCGGCCTACAAGAAAAAAGGAGAGCAATAATAATGGAAAGATGAAGTAGGAAGCTTTGCCAACAATGCGGTGCAGACGAAAGTTTTTTGTTCTGATAAAAACAGGCTGGGCAATCAACATTAAAATCCAAGTAAGCATTATCACGCCATGAAAATGGTGAGCCCATGTAAAGCCTTCAAAATTTGGAAATTTCACAAGATAGGTTTTATAAAACCCTGCAAAACTCATGAGCAGCAGAAAGATGAAAAAGTAAATAAGCCTATTGGTTATGCCACTATTTCTTTTTGATATGTCTGGAGAAAGTTCTGAAGTTATCATGGTGTTTTTTTCTATTTGGTAATTATATTACGTAAAATTCAGCTTCCTTCTATAACTTTTAAAACAGTAAATGGTGAGCAACAAGTTTTGTGAGTGAGCAGCAGTATTTAAAGTATGAAGCATTAAGGAACAGCAAATTTTACCACTCCCTCAAAAAATTGGTTATTCACCAAATCCTTTAGGCAATGTTGCTGGGTTTTATTAATTTTAAAAATATACCCTTTTGTTATGCAGCGGATATTGATCTCTTTTTATTTTTTAATTATAAGCATCGGTAAAATTGCCGCACAGGATACGCTTGTATTGAACGGCCAGCCCAACTGGAAGCAATCGCTGGATATTGCAGACAACTGTTTTATTTACCAGGAAACGGGTAACAAGGCACTCTCTTTTGAAGAAGCCAAAAAACAGGTTTTTGTTCCTTACAGAGGAGAATGGCGGCAACAAAAATTTAGTAACAGGCCGTTAATTATTCAATGGAAAAAATTCACTGTCCTCAATATTTCAGCAACAGACACCGTAAACCTTAGTATAAGCACCGTTCATTATTTTACACGGTTGTACGCCTATGATGAATTGATAGCAAGAAGTGGGGCTTACGAAACCAGGGGCTATCAACCGCCAGGTAGTACAGGGGCTTATGACCGGGGAAGGCTTCCTGTAATTGTACCACCACAAACCATCACCACCTACTGGTTGCGTACCGAAGACAGGCAGAACCAACTGATTCCTCCTATCATATACCTGGAAACAAAATTTACAGGCATGGCCGAAGAAGTGAAAAGTGTCTTTGGTGCCCGGTATCTTTTCCTGATATTGGCGGTGATGGCAGGATGTTTCTTTTTTATCGGTATTTATGCTGCTTACAATTATTACCTGTACAGGCATGTTTCTTTTATCTGGTATATCTGTTACACCATTGCAGCTTTTTTCTCCTGTTTGCACTGGATGGATATCAGGCTGGGCATGTTTATGTTTTCACCATTGCTCCATGATATTATCTTTTCTGTATTCATCTACCTGATACCTGTGTTGTATAGCTTTTTTATTGGGAGAATGTTACAGTTGCACATACATTTCAAGAAGGCCTGGCTGCTGGTGAAAATATTGGTTGCAATATGTATCCTTCAAATGACGCTTGAACTTTTAGAAGTTCGGTTTGGCTGGTTTCCTTTTAACCCGGATTATTATGGCATTATTTTAACACCATTTGCTATCATCCTGCTCAATATTATTTTATTAATATTGGCAGTAAAAAGTAAAGACCCGGTAAAATGGTTTTTATTCACCGGAATAGTAAGCCTGCTTTTATTGTGGTGTATGCCGTTATTAAACCTGTACAAACCACCTGCCGATATGAATTATGAATTATTCCTGGTCATTAATTTCGCCATTGTATTTCTTATGTTGGGCCTGGTGATTGAAGCTATCTGTTTTTCTTTCGCACTTACTTACCGCAGCAAACTGGTATTGATTGAAAAAAATAAATTGCAGGAGAATTATAATCAACAATTACAAACTGCTTTACAACAAAGAACCACGGAGCTTGAAACACAAAACAAAGTAGTGGAAGCTCAAAAAATAAAACAAATAGAAACTGCCTTTGAGCAAAAGATTGCAGAAACAGAAATGACTGCATTGAGGGCGCAAATGAATCCACATTTTATTTTTAACTGTCTTAATTCCATCAAACTTTATACACTTGAAAATGATTCTCAAACAGCCTCTGAATACCTTACTATATTTTCTCAACTGATAAGACTGGTACTGGAAAATTCCCGTTCAGAAAAAGTAACGCTGCAAAAAGAATTAGAAACATTGAGACTCTATATAGAACTGGAAGCGATGCGGTTTAAAGACAAAGTGAAATACCAGATCAATGTATCACCACAGATAGACCAGCAATATATCGACATCCCTCCATTGCTTTTACAGCCTTATGTAGAGAATGCTATATGGCATGGATTGATGCATAAAAAAGAAGGAGGAAATATTTGCATTAATGTATCCTTGCCGTCTGAACAGTGCCTGCAGATTGAAATTACCGATGATGGCATTGGCCGTGAACTGGCAGCAGAATATAAAAGTAAATCTGCCACCCGGCAAAAATCATTTGGACTTAAAATGACATCGGAACGGATTGACATAATCAACCAGGTATATCATATAAAAGCAGATGTAGTGATAGTAAATTTAAAAGACGGAATGAACAATCCCTGCGGAACAAAAGTTATCATTAAAATACCTGTATAATTTTATGCTGAAAGCTATAATTATAGATGATGAGCCTGACTGTGTAAAGTTATTGGCATTGCAGTTGAAAATGTATTGTCCCCAAGTGCAGGTATTAGGGGAGTGTACAGAAAGTGAGGATGGTTATATAAAAATTAAAGAGCTGCAACCCGATATTGTTTTTATGGATATTGAAATGCCGGTGATGAATGCTTTTCAGTTACTGGAAAAAATTGCGGATATCAATTTCAGTTTGGTGTTTGTAACGGCGTATGACCAATTTGCAGTAAAAGCATTCCGCTTTAGTGCATTGGATTATTTATTAAAACCTATTGATGGCAAAGACCTGAAAGCTGCCGTAGCAAAGGCTGAACAGCGCCACTGGCCACAAACACAACAACTGGGTTTACTAAAACAGCAATTACATGGCGGCGTAAAAAATTTACCTGATAAAATTGCCTTGCCTTACCAGAACGGTGTAACCTTTGCAGAAATTAAAAATGTTATTTACTGTGAGTCGGATAATAATTACACCCGTATACATACAATTGATGGCAATCAATATATGGTTGCTAAAACACTCGGAGATATACAGGAAGTATTGGAAGAAAGAAATTTTTTACGCATACACAGGCAATATTTAATCAACCTGGATCATATAAAAAAATATGTAAGGGGCGAAGGGAATTATGTAATTATGTCAAATAACCAAAGCATTCCCGTTGCCCGAAACCAGAAAGAAAAATTGATTGAAAAGTTTGGGTGGCTATAAGTTTGAAGTGTGAAAGTAGCCCAATTGTAGTTAAGGAATATACGTTTGGGTTCTTAATTTTTTTTATACTTGGTTACAAAATTTATTGGATAGTAATATTCAAAACTAATAGCAGGTAATAAGATCTTATCAACAGTTTAAAAAAACTGAATTAATTATTTCAAAAGGATACCATTTTTCAGCTCGATACTGGAAGGATTTGGAGGGTTTTTTTTATCAAAAAATAACATTTTAACTGCGACAATAATTAATAAAATAGCGAATATTTTTTTTGCTGTTTCCTGAGGCAAGTTAAGGGCCAATTTGCTACCTAGTAAACTGCCTATTAAAAAACCTGCGGAAATAATCAGTACTACTTTCATATCTACATAGCCTTCTTTGTAATATTGCATAACGCCCAGCAACCCTACAGGCAAAAGCAAGATTCCTAATGAAGTGCCCTGTGCCATTTTTTGTGAGAAGCCAAGAAAAAATACCAGCGCAGGTACAATTATAATTCCTCCTCCTACACCCACCATACCGCCTAAAACTCCGGCAGCAATACCAATAATTATCAAAATAATCAATGTTTGAGTATCCATTTTTGGTTTATTTATATTCATTACAATTTGTTAGGGTAGCTGGTTTTATAAAATGCTATGGCCTGGTTAATTACTTTGTAGGCAGCTTCCTTATCCTGGAACTCGTCAATTTCCACTACTTTATTTTCGAGTACTTTGTATTGTTCAAAATAATTTTTTAATACGGCAATGAAATGTTTAGGTAATTCATTAATGCTGTGAAAATGATTTACCGTCGGGTCTTTGGTAGCAACGGCAATTATCTTATCATCTTTTTCGCCATTATCTATCATTTGCATATTACCAATTACGGTAGCTTCTACCAGGCATAGTGGCTGAATACTTTCGCTGCACATTACCAGTATATCCAACGGGTCACCATCTTCGCCTAAAGTTTGCGGTATAAATCCGTAATTAACAGGGTAATGAAAAGAAGAATATACAATCCTGTCTAATATCAATAAGCCGGTGGCTTTATCAATTTCATATTTTGCCCTTGAACCTTGCGGAATTTCAATTAAACCATTTACAATTTCTGGCGATTTTTCGCCGAAATGTGCGCCGTGCCATGGATGTAATACGTACATAGTTAATAATTTTATAGTTGTTATAATTGATACATTTTATATTATTTTTCATTAGGATTGTCCTGGAAAGTATATTTTAAATCAACCAGCCATTGCCCGTTTATCCTTACCACTTTAACTTTTCCTTTTGATTCTTTTTTATAAGTGTTAGAATAATTAATAATAGTCACAGAATCATTTACAGCAGTTAATTCGTTTACAATAATATCAGCCTCTTTATACTCTTTCAGTTCTTCTTTGGATTTGTGTTCAAAATTCTTTTTAGACAATTCAAAATATTGATTGTTCATCTCTTCATCCAGTACAAAAGTTTTGGCATCTTTAAAATCATTCTCCAGCACATCTTTTATAAAAGCCCTTGCTACATCAATATCGGTAGTTGGGTTTGTCCGTTTATCATTACAGGATGAAAATACTGCAAGCGCTGCAACAACGGTAAATAATGTCATTTTCATAATTAAAGTTAAACATCTTTGTAATACCATGATAAAAAAGCATCCTGTTTTGCAGGATGCCTTTAAAAAAATCATTTCAATTTAATTACTCCTTTTTCTTCATCAAATTGTTTAATGAATTAAGCCATATGTTATAATTGTTGCTGATTTAAATAAGTTCTGGTGCTATAAACGGTTTGCACTTGCTGGTTGAATTTGTTGAACAGGCTGCTGCAAAAAATAAGAGGCGGCAGAATTGCCACCTCTTTAAAAAAAAATAACCTGGTATTATAATTATCTCCTTTCATTAGTTTGATCAAATTCCTTGTCTTTATCGTACGCCCTTATGATTGCTTTTACCAGCTTATGTCTTACCACATCTTCTTCATCCAATTCAATGTGGGCGATACCATCCACATTTTTTAAAATACGCAAAGCTTTTTCTATACCGCTGCGCATATTTTTTGGTAAATCAACCTGTGTAGGGTCACCGGTAATAATAGCTTTTGCATTGGCACCAATACGTGTTAAAAACATTTTTAACTGGCCGTCATTTGTGTTTTGTGCCTCATCCAAAATAATAAATGCATTATCCAGGGTTCTGCCCCTCATATATGCCAATGGAGCAATTTCAATTGTTCTTGTTGTCATATAATACCCGAGTTTATCAGCAGGTATCATATCATCCAGGGCATCATACAAAGGACGTAAATACGGATCGATTTTTTCCTTCAAATCGCCCGGTAAAAAACCCAGGTTTTCTCCTGCTTCTACTGCGGGCCTTGTTAAAATAATTTTTTTAACTGTTTTATTTTTTAAAGCCCTTACTGCCAAAGCCACAGCAGTATAGGTTTTACCTGTACCGGCAGGACCAATGGCAAAAACAATATCGTTTTTATCAACAGCCGTTACCATGCGTTTTTGGTTTACCGTACGTGCCCTTACTGTTTTACCATTAGGACCAAATACCAATACATCATTGGGGTTGCGATCAATAAAATTATCAACTACCTGCTGATCATCACCGCCCAAAACCTGTTCAAAATAATTTTCACTCATGTGGCCATTTTGTTCAATGTATTGAACAATAAGATCAATCTTTTCCTTGGCATCTACAATCTGCTCGGGGGCCCCGCTCAGTTTTACTTGTGTACCTCGACTTAAAATTTTTAAAAGGGGGAATTTCTTTTTCAGAATGTCTAATTTGCCATTGTTAACACCAAAAAATTCAATTGGGTTAACAGACTCAAGGTTAATGATGGTGTCTGTCAATGTACATTTGGTTTAAAGTTTTCGAAAGAAATGGTTTGGTACTTACTAACTATTTACTGCTTTTCAAATTTAACGAATTGCATTTAATAAAAGAAGGGGATAGTTATTCACACAATGTTAAAAAACATAAAATTGTTTTCCGGTTGAAGAGAATACAAGGCAAAAAAGATACCTGAAATATTTCTTTTCAAATATTGTCACTATTTTTTATTTTGTATTACCCTTTTTATTTGTTGTGTGAAAGCTTTTTCTGACTACAAAATATTAACCTTGAAGTATATTTAATTTTTCAAAGAAATCCCTTTCTTCAATTTCTCTTATTTCGCCGGGCTGTAAATCTTTTAATTCCAGATTTTCTATTGATATCCGTATTAATCTTTTGCAGCGGTGCCTCACTGCGTCTACCATTTTCCTTACCTGGTGGTATTTTCCTTCTGTTAATGTAATGAGCAGCCATGTATTTGGCAGGCCTTCTTTAAATTCATCTTCACGTTTGTATAAGTTTACCGGTTTATCTACAATGGATACATCGCAGGGGGTTGTTGTATAATAGCCCCCACCTTTAACCCTGATGGTTACTCCATTTTGCAAGCGGTGTAATTTTTCTACTGTTACAATATCCCTTACCTGAACAAGATAAGTGCGCTTATGAGGGGTTTTACTTTCAAACAATAATTTGGTAACTTTTTTATTGGTGGTCAATATCAGTAAACCTTCGGAGTGATTATCTAATCTTCCAATTGCGTGTATGCCTTCCGGAAAGTTGTATTGTATATCCTTTAATAAGCCAACAGCATGTGGACTAACAAACTGCGATACCATATTGTACGGCTTGTTGATTATAAAATACCTGTGAAGGGAAAAACTCACTAATTATATTATTGATTATCTGTACGCAATTTCGAATAATTACGGCAGAAAAAAATAACAAATTAAAATACGATTTTATTGCTGCTATACAGTATACAAATAGGGTTTAACTAACAAGTAAAGTTACCTTTG
Source organism: Ferruginibacter sp. (assembly GCA_043783135.1). Taxonomy (GTDB): domain Bacteria; phylum Bacteroidota; class Bacteroidia; order Chitinophagales; family Chitinophagaceae; genus Ferruginibacter. Next base: position 8,391 of record JAYVZR010000102.1, read on the forward strand.
CAATTAATTTGCAGATATGACATTTGATGACTTAAATTTAAATACTCCTTTACTAAGTGCTTTAGACGATCTTGGATATACCAATCCTACAACTATTCAGCGTAAAGTATTTTCAGTGGTTATGTCTGGCCGCGATGTTTGTGGAATAGCCCAAACAGGTACCGGAAAAACATTTGCTTATCTGCTGCCCTGCTTAAGGCAATGGAAATTTTCGAAAGATAAAAATCCCCAGGTACTGATTATTGTGCCAACAAGAGAACTGGTAGTACAGGTGGTAGAAGCTGCAAAAGCTTTAAGCAGTTATACCAGCCTTATTGTGACAGGTGTATATGGAGGCGCCAACATGAATACTCAAAAATTAGAAGTGGAAAAGGGTATGGATGTGTTGGTAGCAACGCCTGGGCGCCTGTACGACCTTGCTGTAAATGGGGCTTTTAAAACAAAATCCATCAAGCATTTAGTTATAGATGAAGTTGATGAAATGCTAAACCTTGGTTTTAGAACACAATTAAAAAACATTTTAGATCTGTTGCCGGCTAAAAGACAAAATCTATTATTTTCAGCCACCATTACGGAAGAAGTAGAAGTTTTGACAGCTGCTTATTTCAATAACCCGGTAAGGGTGGAAGCTGCGCCTACCGGAACACCGTTGGAAAATATTATACAGACGGCATACGAAGTACCTAACTTTTATACAAAGGTTAACCTGCTGGAATTGTTGCTTGCTACTAGTAGAGAAATGACCAAAGTACTGGTATTTGTTGCTACAAAAAAGCTAGCAGATGAATTGTATGAACAACTGGCAGAAAAATTTCCGGGCACCGCAGGAATGATACATTCCAACAAGGAACAGAATCATCGCTTTAATACTGTAAAACAATTTCAGGAAGGCAATTACCGGTTTATAATTGCTACAGATATTGTGGCCAGGGGCATTGATATTGCCGAGGTAACACATGTTATAAATTTCGACATGCCTGAAGTGCCGGAAAATTATATACACCGCATAGGAAGAACAGGCAGGGCAGATAAAATGGGTATCGCCATTACATTTATTACAGAGCAGGAAAAGGAGTACCAGGCTGTTGTTGAAAGTTTAATGAAGTACACTATTCCAATTACACCATTGCCTTCTGACCTGGTGATTTCAAGCATATTAACTGAAGATGAAAAGCCAAAGGTTTATATGAAAATCATCCAGCTAAAAGTGCCTGCAAAAGAAGCCGCAGGGCCGAGCTTTCATGAAAAATCTGCCAAAAATAAAAAGGTAAATTTTATTGTAAAGAAAAAAGACAGGATGATGAAGAAATATGGTAAGCCCATAACAAGGGGGCAAAAAAAATGATGCTGATATTATAAGAAGCTGTTTGTGAGTGCAGACCCCTATTCACCACTGACAACTCACACTTAACAATAGTTTTATCATGACTGTTTTTTTGGCGGCAGGTCAAAGGCAATGGCTTCATGTTCAAAATGGCCTTTGTGAGATCCATCACAAAAAGGTTTGTTTTTTGATAAGCCGCAACGGCAAAGCGTAATTATTTCTCTTCCGCCTAAATTATAAATATTTCCGTTTTTATCAACCAGCTCAATATCGCCTTCTATTTTTAGAGAACCATTTGTATTGACAGTAATTTTTGTTGCAGCCATGTGTTTATTATATGTTTAATTGATATTATTAAATTTAGAGAAGTTTAGTACTTCAGTAAATAAAGCAGTAATGAATAACCCGTTTTTTTATAATTACAAGAAAAACCATTCTCTGTTGGAGATAAAAAATTCCTTGCCCCTGGGCAAGGAATACAGTTATTATTTTTTGATAAAAAGAAGAAAAGTGTTTAATTCATCTTCACCATTTCCATATCAGGCTTCGACTCATCAGTAAGTTTTACTTTACCCCTGTCTTTTCTTACAATCCTTGAGAACAGGGAAATTTCTTTGTCGAATAAAAAACGGAAAAATAATTTTGTCCAAGAAGTATGATAAAATAAAGTATTGTAGAAGGATGGGGCGCCTTCCCTTATCTGTGGCAGCCTGTTCCATGGTATTGAAGGAAAATCGTGGTGTTCATTATGATAGCCAACATTAAAAGCCACTGTATTTAAAATACCATAATAACTGTATGTTTCCTGTTCGCCATGTGTTAAATAATGTTCCTGTATCCACCTGGCACCTAATGGGTGCAAGCCAACAGAAAAGAAAAAACTCAGTAAAAGAAAAGCGATTGCCTTTGGCCCCAGCAAAAAAGAAACAGCGACTACAAAAGCAATTTGCACCACCCAGTTTAAAGCTACCCACCCATCAAAAGGCTTGATTTCTTTTAAACGTCCAATACGGAATATTTGAAAAAAGGGATAGAATAGTAACCATATAGCTTTACCTATAAAATAATTATTGATCAGTTTAGCTTCCCATTTATTGGGCAAATCAGCATCCAGTTCATGCACACCTTGAAAAGAATGATGCTTGATATGATAACGCTCAAAAGAAACTGAATTCGGAAAAATTTGTGGAACATTGGCCAATATGCCCGCCAGCCTGTTGGCTTGAGGTTTTTTAAATAATAACCTGTGTGCACATTCATGTATCATTACAAATAATGCATGGTCTGCAAAAGCACCAATCAAATAGGCAGTGCCTATAACAACCCACCAAGCTTTATCAGCCACCAGCCACGACATTACAATTTGCAATGCCACAAGGCCAATGATAATAAAAATGGTATTGGGATTTTTGCCAATTAAATTTCTAATATTAGGATGTTCTTTAAGTATCTCTTTAGTCCTGATACGATGCGGTTCAGGCGCATTTGAAAAAACGAAAGAATCTCTTTTTGTCATAAATTGTAAAATAATTTTGTCAGTAAAAATAATTGACGGTAATGCATTTAATATTTTTACCGTACATCAAATTTATAGGCTGCAAGTTACTGAATTTATCGAAGATAGGATATCCTACCAGTGCAAACGCATCTAAATTTTTTTAACCCTGAAAAACTGATATGATTATAGAACACATAGTTTTTAGGTAAACAAAATCCAGAAGGGATGACATTTCACCCCTTCTGGTTTTAAAAAAAACAGGTTCAAATGTTTTTGTATAATTATATTATATTATCTCTTCGGGCAATGTAATTATGTCAGGCAAATAACTGAATGAATCAAATAAACCTTATTAACAGAAAAAGGTCAAAGGTTGTTCATTTATTAATTTAATTTTTGTACTAAGAGATTTGAATACGCTTAAAAACTTATTAGCAACTAAACCAAATGCTGCCAACTTTTTTACCTTATTCTTAGCTTAATGACATTGACCTTTGGGATGATAAAACAAATCTTTAAGAGAGCTTTTTATTTAGATGCGTTTGCACTGAATATCTTATATTAAAATTGGATTCTATGTGGTGATATGAGAAGAAATATTAATAAGCGGACATAAATTTTTAACTTTTTGTTACCGCTGCTTTGCATATTAAAAAAATAGTTTTCTTTTAAGAAAACAATAACCATAATTTACACAACAGGAAGTTTATCAATGTTTTAACATTGTATATTTGACCAATAATATTTCCTTGTAAAATTGACTATGGGCCGGGTAAAATATATATTTATTATAAGCGTTTTTATTATAGCTGCAGCTGGTATTGGTATATCGTACATAACTACTAAAAAATTTACAGACACAGCCAATCAGCAATCGGATTATAACATAAGCGCTTTAGATATTATCAAAGAATTTCAAAAAAGTGATAGTATTGCTAATATTAAATATGCAGAAAAAATTTTAAGCGTCAATGGGAGTGTAACAGCAATAGAAACTATTGATTTAATAGTAAATATTAAGTTAGGTGATACGGCTTCCGGGGCATATGCAATCTTTAATTTTCAGCAAAAAAACCTTGATGAAACAAAAACTATAAAACAAGGAGATAATATTACCATTAAAGGATACTGTGGCGGGGGAGTGTATAGCGATATTTTAGAAGCAGAGTTTATTTCATTTACAAGATGTGTTTTAAGTAAATAAATTTAATCCTTTAAAAATAAATAACCAGCAAGAAATGAAAAAAACGGTCTTTATTACAGCATTAATATGTGTAAGCACTTTTCTTTTTGCCCAAAAGAAAATGACCACATCTGCAACAATTAATTTTGATGCTACAACCAGTTCAGATGGGCTGGCAAAAGCAGAAAATAAAACAGTAGTAGCTGCTATTGATCCAAGATCGGGTGGTATTGCATTTGAAGCTATTATGAAAAGCTTTTCTTTTAGTAACCCGATGATGCAGGATTATTTTAATGGTGACAATTGGCTGGAAACTGACAAATTTCAAACATCAACTTTTAAAGGTAAAATCACTAATCTTGCTGCAGTAAATTTTTCAAAAGACGGAACATATTCTTCAGAAGTTGCAGGTGAATTAACCATACATGGCATTACAAAACCTGTAACAACAACAGGGTCGGTTATAATAACCGGTAAAGCAATTGCCGTTACTGCAAGTTTTACTATTAAACTGGAAGATTACGGAATTAAAGGTAAAGCAATAGATGTAGGCAAGGTTGCTAAAGAACCGAAAATTACGGTAGCGGCTGATTTTAAATAAAAGATCTATTTATCGGATATAATAATAAAAAATCTTTTGTCTTAAGGCAAAAGGCTTTATGTTTTAAACGGCTAATAAATAATAGGCCATTTTATTTATACAATTATTATTAATGTTGAATATATGGCTTTCCTCCAAAAAGAACTTTTATCGAATCCCTTACTCTTAGAGTATCTGCAAAGGGAACTTTAAAAGCCATAGCCAGTTTATATTTTACAGAATCTATTTTAATAATTTCCAGTTTATGGCCATAACTGGTTAACCGGTTGTAAGCAGCTTGTACAGCACTTTGTGAGTTATATTCTTTTACAATAATTTTAAAACTGCTATTGTCTGTATTTATTGGTTGCACCGCAGTTGCGACAGTTTTGCTATTACTATCTATATTATTTTTGTTAAGTGTATTAGCGCCAGGCATAACCGTAGTTACATTGGCTGTATCAGGTGCCGAAACAGTTTGTTCAATGTACTCTGAAGCGGCTGGCTTTTTAACCACCATAAAATAATAAAGTGTGAGACCTGCCAATACAAACGCTGTTATGGCTAATATAATTTTTAATGTTTTGCCACTTTTTTCAGTAACATGCTCACTTTCAAAAGAAACTGTTTCATCTTTTCTTTCTTTTAACTGAACAGGAGAATCATCCATTTTTGGACTAATAAAACCGCCAGTAATGAAATCATATTGACCCTGCTGGTTTTTTTGTATGGTTCCAATACCCTCAATTATAAAAGGTTTGCCAATATTTAAAAATTGCTTGGCGACTATTGCGTAAGATTCCAAGTCAGATGAAGCAAGGGGCTTTATTTTCCTTGTTTGTTGTACAATATAATTAACCAGTCCCTCATCTTCTGTAGTTTTCAGGTTATAATCAAAAGAAAATGCATCCGCAGGAATTGAAAAATCCTTATCTCCTTCAGTTGGTAATATTATATCTGGTTTTAATTTAAAAATGCCAATACCCTGCAGGCTAACCTGTTTACTATTGTATAAATACTGAACCAGTAGTTGTTCTATTTTCAAAATAATAATATTTGAGTAAAACAAACCTAACTAATATTGCTCAATTAGCAAAACTACAACACAATTAATAGTTAACTTCGCAAAATGATTTCCGAAAAGGACATACAGTTTCTCCGCTATTGGGAACGGGTGAGGGAAAGCGAGAATACTTCTGTAAGCAAAATTATGCGGGGTTTACCAATGGCTTTTTTATTTGGTTTACCTATTGTTTTATCAGTAGTATCTGTAAGGTTGTTTGCCGCTGATTGGTATATGAAAATATCCCAGACATCTCCCGGTGCATTTATCACAATTATTATTGCGATGTGCTTAATTATTCTTTTTTACGCTTATTTCCGCATGCAATACAAATGGGAAATGAATGAACAATTATACCAGGAATTAAAAATAAAGGAAAATAAATCAACACAATCATTAACAAACATTAATTAAAACAAGTATGTACAAAAAGTTATTTATTGCTATTATTCTTGCTTTGCCTTTCATAATGTCTGCCTGTAAAAAGGATTCATCAAAAAATAATAATTGCAACAATACAGGTGTTGTAAGTGCGGCAGAAATTGCTACTATCCAAGCTTACCTTACGGCTAACACTATAACTGCTACTCAAGATTCCAGGGGCTTTTTTTACCAGATAGTTGCACCAGGCGAAGGTGTTTCACCAACAGCAACAAGCACTGTATCTGTTAATTACACTGGTAAGTATACCAATGGTACCGTCTTTGATTCAAATGTTGGGAAACCCTTAGTAACATTTGCTTTAACAGGGGTAATTCAAGGTTGGCAATTAGCTCTTCCTTTACTTAAAAAAGGAGGGACTATGAATTTATATCTGCCCCCAACTCTGGCTTATGGTTGTTCTGATTATAATGGTATACCGGGTAATTCTACCTTGATCTTTAATATCCAATTAGTAGATGTTAAATAATTAAAAAAATATTTTGCGCCACGAAGCCATTTCCATATTTGACATGTTTAAAATCGGAGTTGGCCCCAGCAGCAGCCATACGCTTGGCCCATGGAAGGCGGCTATGCTTTTTTTGCAATCGCTGGAAGATAAAAATATTTTACAGCAGGTGAAAGGCATAGAAGTGTTGCTTTATGGCTCCCTGGCAAAAACAGGGGTGGGGCATGGCACCGATATTGCGGTGCAGCTAGGTTTATCCGGCGACGACCCGGTGACTTTTGATGTAAATAATATTTCGGCCAAAATCAATGATATCAGCAATATGAAAAAGTTATTGCTGAATGGCCGTCACGAAATTGATTTTGACCCTAAAGAAGATATTGAGTTTTTGTTTTCAGAAGCATTGCCCTTTCACCCCAACGCCCTTACATTTTTGGTGAACTTATACAATGATGATGGCTTTGCAGAAACCTATTATTCTATTGGCGGTGGTTTTGTTGTAAAAGAAGGCGCACTTGAAGATAGTAAAAACGAAGTGGTGCTTCCGTTTCCTACCAACACAGCAGAAGATCTTTTACATTGGTGTATTCGTACAGGCATGTGTGTTAGCGAAGTGGTAATGGAAAATGAAAATGCCTGGCGCCCGGAAGAAGAAACAAAAAACCGGGTACTGGGCATTTGGCAGGTGATGAAAGAATGCATGTACCGGGGGTGCCATACAAAAGGAAATTTACCGGGCGGGTTATTTGTAAAACGCCGTGGTTTTGATCTTAATAAAAAATTATTGCAGCAACGCAGTTATAATGATTATGACAGTTGGGTAAATGCCATCAGGCAGGGGGGCAATGATTTTAAATACACGCTGGATTGGGTAAGTTGTTTTGCCCTTGCTGTAAATGAAGAGAATGCTTCTTTTGGCAGGGTAGTTACGGCGCCTACAAACGGAGCTGCGGGTGTTATACCAGCCGTGTTACAATACTACATTATTTTTTGCGATGGCAATACCGATGATAAGATCATCCGGTTTTTATTAACGGCAAGTGAAGTGGGCAGCATTTTTAAAAAAGGCAGCACCATATCTGCAGCAATGGGCGGCTGCCAGGCTGAGATTGGTGTTAGCAGCGCCATGGCTGCGGCAGCATTAACCGAATGTTTGGGCGGCACGCAAAAACAAACATTAATGGCTGCTGAAATTGCCATGGAACATCACCTCGGCCTTACCTGCGACCCTATTGGCGGCCTGGTACAAATACCCTGTATTGAAAGAAATACTATGGGTGCCATCAAGGCTATAACTGCTTGCCAGCTTGCTTTACAAAGCACTCCTGATTTTGCAAAAGTGAGTCTTGATGCAGTTATAAAAACCATGTGGGATACAGCCCTTGATATGAACAGCAAAT
>JAYVZR010000103.1:0-2318 GCA_043783135.1 Ferruginibacter sp.
GAAAAGCCCCTTGGGAAAATTAATTATCAACCACAAAAATTTTAGAAAATGATTACTAAAAAAAGAAAATTAGCAAACGCTAAGGTTGATGTTAATAAAGCATACTCCTTAAAGGAAGCTTCAACTTTAGTTAAAGAAATAAATACAACCAAATTCGACAGTTCTGTTGACCTGCATATTAAGCTGGGCGTAGATCCTAAGAAAGCAGACCAGGCTATACGCGGCACGGTTTCATTACCACACGGTACTGGTAAAACAAAAAAGGTATTGGTACTTTGCACACCTGATAAAGAAGAAGCAGCAAAAACTGCCGGTGCAGATTACGTAGGCCTTGACGAATTCATCGCCAAAATTGAAGGTGGATGGACAGATATTGATGTTATTATTGCCACTCCATCTGTTATGCCTAAAATTGGTAGATTAGGTAAAGTATTAGGTCCACGTAACTTAATGCCTAACCCTAAAACCGGTACTGTTACTAATGATGTAGCTGGTGCAGTTAATGAAGTAAAAGGTGGTAAAATTGCTTTTAAAGTTGATAAGGTTGGAATCATACACGCTTCTATAGGCCGTGTAAGTTTTAGCGTTGAAAAAATTGCTGAAAATAGCCAGGAACTAATCAATGCAATTGTTCGCTTAAAACCATCTTCTTCTAAAGGTACTTATCTTAAAGGAGTAAGTATGGCAAGCACCATGAGTCCTGGTATTTTAATTGATACCAAATCTGTTCAAAATTAATCAATGTAAAAAGCAGGTTTACTGCGGTTTTACCCAAAATATTTATTATGACAAAACAGGAAAAAAACGACGTAATAGAAGTACTGAAAGGCAAGTTTACACAGTACAACAATTTCTACGTTACCAATACAGAGAGCTTAACGGTAGCTCAGGTTACCAAATTGCGCAGCCATTGCTTTGATAAGCAGGTTGAAATGAAAGTAGCCAAGAATACCCTTATTAAAAAAGCATTAGAAAGTTTAAGTACTGAAAAGTATGCAGGCGTATTTGATTCATTGCACAATGTAACCGCTTTATTGTTCAGCGAAAACCCCAAAGAACCAGCTTTAATTTTAAGTGGTTTCAGAAAAGAAAGTAAAGGGGAAAAACCAGAACTTAAAGCTGCATTCATTAATGGCGATGTATTTGTAGGCGACAATCAATTAAAAGCTTTAACTCAGATTAAAACTAAAAATGAATTGATTGGCGAAGTAATTGGATTATTGCAATCTCCAATACAACGTGTATTAGGTGCTTTGCAAAATAAAGATGCTGGAAAAGCGGTAGAAGCAACCACTGCTCCGGTAGTAGCCGAAGCAGCAGCTGCTCCAGTGGTAGCAGATGCAACGCCTGTAACACCTGCAGCAGAAACTGGTACAACACCAGAAGCTCCTGCTGCAACAGCAGAATAAATAATAACCTGCTGATTAACTGATAAGTTAATTAGCTGATTATAAAAACAACAATTTTTTTAAACTCTCCGTCGGATCCGCCTTTGGCGGATGTGAAGGCGGAAAAAATTAAACATTATGGCAGACGTAAAAGTATTAGCAGAAAAACTGGTAGGTTTAACAGTAAAAGAAGTTCAGGAATTAGCTGAATTTTTAAAATCAGAATACCGTATTGAACCAGCTGCTGCTGCAGTTGTAGTAAGTGCTGGTGGTGGCGAAGCTGTTGCAGTTGAAGAAAAAACAGCTTTTAATGTTATCTTAAAAGCAGCAGGCCCTAACAAATTAGCGATTGTTAAAATCGTTAAAGAATTAACTGGCTTGGGATTGAAAGAAGCTAAAGATTTAGTTGATGGCGCTCCAAAACCAATTAAAGAAGGTGTTGATAAAGCAACTGCAGAAGAATTAAAAACTAAATTAACTGATGCAGGTGCTGAAGTTGAAATAGCTTAATTTATAAGTAGTTTTAAAATAGCTTTAAAAGCCGGGTGTAATGCCTGGCTTTTTTATTGCTTCTTTTTTGGTTTTAAAACAGCATTATATCAATTATAAAATTTAACACTTAAGGTTAAAATATGCATAAAATAAATTTCTTTAAACAGCATATTTTAAAGCTATAGTGGCCTATTATCTTACAAAAGCAGGCAGTTTATCAAAAATCAAACCAAAATCTATAAAATTTGATTGAAGTATTTCTATAATTGAATACTATTACTTACCTTTGCCCTCCTTTAATTTCGGGTTAGTGGCAATAATCATGTTTAGTGCCTTAAATTAAAGAACCTTCTCAGCATTAAAACGTTTTAATTACAATATGTCTGCAACAAAATCACCCGCTGCTCAGCGTATCAATTTCGGAAAAGTTGAACTTCT
>JAYVZR010000104.1:0-2310 GCA_043783135.1 Ferruginibacter sp.
GGTGCTGCTTCTTTAAATAGCTGTTGCTTAATTTCAACATCATAAATTGAGGCAATACTACACGCCGAATTAAAGTCGATATGCATGCCATAACTTTCCAATATGGCAGGCGCATTTTTTAACTCCGTAAAACGTGAATACTTCTTCACAAAATAATAGGGAGTATTATTTATTGTTTTGATATAGGCGGTGTAATAATGTTCCATACTTGTATATTTAATTTACGGTATTAATGAAGCGTTGTATTTAAGAATAAGAAAAATATTTGTTGGGGCTTTTACAACAGGAGATTGGAGGCTTCTGAAACTCAATCTGTATAAGGATTGAAGTTATAGAAGGAACAAAAAGAAAAAGATTATTGGCGGATTTTTGTACAGGATTGGAAAAAACAAAGCAGTAAAACAAATTAACGATTCCGTAAAAGTTTTTAATTAATCAGCATTAGTCATGCCAAAAATTAAAGCAATTAAAAGTGGTTACATTTATCAGCAGTAACAGAGGTTATTTGGAAAATTAATAGTTGGATTTGTTCAACGGATATTGCAGATGTGGTGAGGTATAGAATGATGTAAACCTACACCTTTTTTTTGAAATGAAATAAATTTTTTATTGAGTAAAAAATAAATTGTTTTGAAAATACTGATTCTCTGTAACGTGTTATTTTTAAATCCACGCCACACTTACTTTTATATTGTGGTAGCTCAATGAATAATAAGTATTAAAAAAGACCGGCTATTTGCTTAACATCTTATTGTTACATTTGTTTTACAAAAATAAAAAATATGCCTTTTATAGAATTAGCAACCCTGCCCGCAAAAGAAATATTTCCCGGATATAGTGCCCGGGGAATACATACGGGTACTATGAGTTTTATGTATTTGACGGTTGAAGCCGGTGCCGCTGTACCCGAACATGGTCACCCGCATGAACAGGTATCGCAGGTGTTGACAGGAACCTTTGAATTAACAGTAAACGTGGAAACAAAACTGTTGCAGGCAGGAATGGTGGCAGTAATTCCCCCGTATGCAAAACATAGCGGCAAAGCCATTACAGCCTGCGAATTACTGGATGTTTTTAATCCCGAAAGAGAAGACTATAAATTTTAATAATGAACCTCAACTTAAACAATAGAACAGCCCTTGTATGCGGCGGGTCGCAGGGCTTAGGCTTAGCTACTGCCAAAGAACTGGCACTGCTGGGGGCTACTGTAATTATTGCAAGCCGGACAGCAGATAAATTGTTGGATGCCCTAAAACAATTGGATACAAACGGGGGTCAGCAACATCATTACCTGGTAATGGATTTGTCGGTTCCTGAAACTGCTAAATCTATTGTGGCAGCCTGGCTATTGAAAAACGGCGCTATTCATATATTAATAAACAATGCAGGGGGACCACCAGCCGGGCCAATGATTGAAACCAATGCTGCGGAATTGGAAAAAGCATTTAATGCCCATGTAATAAGCAGCCATTTACTGGCGCAACTTTTAGTACCGGGCATGCAACAGGCAGGTTATGGCCGCATCATCAATATTGTATCAACCGCTGTAAAGCAACCCATTAACGGGCTTGGAATATCCAATACTATAAGGGCTGCAATGGCTAACTGGGCAAAAACACTGGCGAATGAAATTGGCCATGGAGGGATTACTGTAAATAATGTATTACCCGGTTATACCAACACCAACAGGCTAAAATATCTTTTTACAAAACAAGCCACACAACAGGGAGTAACAGAGAAAGATATTGAAAAAAATGTCATCAATACCATACCTGCCAAACGATTGGGTGAGCCGGAAGAATTTGGTGCCGTGGCAGCTTTTCTTTGTACGCCTGCTGCATCCTATATCAATGGGATAAATATTCCTGTTGATGGAGGAAGAACTGGTAGCTTATAAAATACAGGCGGTAACATTACCGGTTAAGCAATTAAATAGCATAGCATTTTTACATTATTGTTCACCATTATAATTTACATACCATGCGTAACAGAAATTCAGGAATTCTTTATTCTATTTTAGGAATTTACACTTTGCTGATAAGCTGGCATTACAATCATTCTATTATCCTCCATATTATTCATTACATTATATGGCCGGTGTATCTTGTGTACGAATTGCTCACCGGGCATCTGTCGCATGACCTTTGGAAAACAATTCCTGCTTCGTATTTTAAATGATAGCGAAATAAAACAGGCCTAATAAAAATAGAGGATTGTACACTTTAAGGGCTTCTCTTAAATGTTATAGTTGAAATTTTTAAAAATGTTTGGCGGGATAGTTTTTTAAATAACCGTTCCCCCGTTTTGATT
>JAYVZR010000105.1:0-16287 GCA_043783135.1 Ferruginibacter sp.
GCCTGTCATCCAGTGCCAGCATCATTCTTGGTAATACCAGGCTATCAATGTATACGGTATGTTTATCCATTTTGCCATCCCCATCAGTGTCTTCCAGTCTTGTAATGCGGCAGATGGGAAGGTGCTCGCCGGTACCATTTATATCCTGCATATAACTGCGCATTTCTGCCACATACAATCTGCCATTACCATCCCATACAATCGCTACGGGCTCCTGTATTTCCGGTTCGCTGGCTACCAGTTCAAGATGGTAACCGGTCGGTAGCTGCATGGTACGCATGCTTTGTGCCGGTGTCAGATAAGCAGATGAAGGATCTGGGTTTATTTTTTCCGGCCTTGGTGGCGGGAGAGTTTCCTGTTCCTGGTGGTTACATCTTAATAAGCAAAAAAGCAATAAAGCTGATACAGATATTTGCAAAAAAAATTTCATAATTGTTGTGTTGTAGGTTTAGGTAGAGAAGATATTATTGAATCATTTTTAAATAACGACCCATCCAGTAAGGCAGTAACCAAAACACGGGCTCCCGTTCCATATTCGGGTTTCCACCAACTGCCGTCCAGGGGTTTTTGTCCCAGCGCACTACCTGCCTGATGCTTGCCGGTGGCAATTGATTTATTTGCAGATCATCAAATACCGGTTTATTCACTACCGAAACATCTGCTCTTTTTGTATGGTCAATATTCCAGTCAATAAGGTCAAGTGGCGTGTCTGTTAAAAAGTAGACAGAAGCAGATAGCTCTGCCTGTTTTTTGGTGACATAACAATATAAAAAATTGATCAACGGATTTCCATCACCCTTTCGCCTTTCCATAAAATCTTCCAGGTGCTTTTTGTAAAAGGCCAACAATGTGGGATCTTTTTCGCACTGTATAAAAATGGGATACAAATACACCTGCATGGTTACATCATAATAAATGAACCAGGCAGGATTTTGTTTGGGCACATTGGCCATATTATCCAGGTAATGTTCGTCCTTTATCAGACGCAGGTAATGATCCTGGTATTTTTTATCATTGGTCATGTAAAACGCCAGTTTTAAAAAAGCCAGTAATTCCATCGAGTTCTGGTTTTGATCCGGCAGCCATTCCGGATCGTGGTTGAGTAGGGCAGGCGACCATACAGACCATCTTGTATGCGTGCCATCAATGTCCATCATGTTGAAATTGTGGGCAATCAAATGATCAACCAGTTTAACTACATGATTGCGGACTGAAACTTTCTCCGCTGCATCAGCAGCCAGTTCATAATAAAAAAAATAGCCCAACATATGGCCACACCATTCATCGCTGCTGGCATCGCCTTTCCACAACCATTTACCATCTTTCGATTTTCTCCACCGCAGTTCCACCGGTTTAAAACGGGGTTCTTTTACCATTTCGTCTGCCAATTCTTTTGGTGTATAAGTAACATTGTTATCATGCACCCTGTCTAACCAGTCAATGGGTACAATTGACCTTGCAAAATAACCATCACCGCCGGTGATTTCTTCCTGCATTTTTAAAAAGTCAAATCCTTTTTTCGCCTTCTCCCTGGCATCAGCACTCTTTGTCGCTGCATACCGAAAGGATTCCATGGCAAGATAATTCCCGGTAAATTCGCCGTCGTTGTCATCATCTTCGGGCTGCCATGAAGTGACGTCACCAGGAATGTTTAAGTGGGCCTGGCCTGCAATCCAGTGTGCACGGATATGCCGTTTCATCAGCACATCATAAAAGAAATCCTGCTTGGCAGCAAGGTCCATTTTTCTTTTCAGGATGGCGCTTACACCATTGGGCGTTGCTATCCATGCCGTACCATCTGCATCAAAAGCAATGTCTTTTACATGGTCATCCACCAGCCAGCGGTTACTGAAAAGAAGGGTATGTGTGCCATCTTTTAAAAATCTCACCACGCCAACATCTGTACCCACCCACATGGTGCCATCTGCATCTTTTGCAATACAATTTATATAGATCGATGAGCAACCCTCTTTGGGTGTGAGTACACGGTCTTTCTTTTCTTTATCAATAATAGTTACACCACCCAGGCCACCGGCCCACAGTTTATTGTTGGTACTAAAGGCCAGCCCTTTTACATAAGCACTCAACAAAAAAGAAGTATCCACAAAATGTTTTGTACCAGCAGCAGTGCAATGATACAAACCCACATCAGACGCTACCCACACACCATTGTCATTGTCAGAAATTATTTTTCTAAGCGATCGTGCAATAGCATAATTTTTCTTTTCAACACTGTTGCCAGTGCACAACCAAATGCCTTTTGGCCCGGCGGCATACACACCTTCTTTGGCAACACAAATAACAGCAATGGGGCCATTAGTACCTTTTAACAATTGCAGCAGGTTATTTTTAAAAGTGTATATACCATCCCAGGTACCCATCCACACGGTGCCTTCATTGTCTGCTACAACTGCAAAGGCGGGGCCTTTATCCATCTCGGCAAATGGAGAAGACCAGTTGGACTGGTTTTTATTTTTTACCAGGATACCGGCTGCGGTGGCTATCCATACATTGCCTTCTTTGTCTGTAGTAATGCTTCTTACTTCTTTCTCTTTTACATCATTGCTAATGGGATATGCCTGGTGGTATTCCTGCATAAAACTGGTGTCTTTAAAAGTAGTTTGCTGTGCTCTTGCGCTTGCTGAACAAAGCAGGCAAATAAAAAGTATCCAGTTACATTGCATGATAGTTGGCTTATACATTGCTTTGATTTAATTTTTTTTGTCAGGGCCGATTGCATCTGTCAAACTTCATTGGCGTAGCACTCTACAAATGAATTTCTATTCAGCAATTGCAGAAAGAATGTCAGGCTTCACAGAATCAACCTTTTGTTATATCACTTCAACAACTGGGGCATACCTACGGCATGCAAATACAACATTTCTATTCTACCAAGTGGTTGCTCCTAAGGAGAATAATAAAATATTTGTATTAGGCACTTCCTTTGGAAAGTCGTTACTCTATTGTTTAAGATCCTACTTTTTTTTCTTGATAGAAAAAAAACAAAAAAAATCAAGACTGTGAAGTAGGTGCCTAATCCCATAATTTTATTTTGCTGCTGCTGTAAAAATGAAACATCCAACACCTGCAACTATAAACTTTCACCTTACTTTATTTATGGCTCCATAGGAGCCTACCCTTTGTAAGGAAACACAAAAAATGACACTTGCTCCGTAGGAGCACCCTTTGTTATACCACCTCAAAAATCTGAAAGCACCAAGGATATTTCTACAAAGTGGCTGCTCCTTATGAACTCCGCTCCTGCACTTTTAAATCCTTAAAAATATTTTCTTTTTATACAGGATATATATCGGTATAAAACACAGCACAACATAAAGCAATGCCCAAATGAAGGAGATCATTTCAAGCGATAACCCTGATGGTATCACTGCCCTGATGATGATATCATTTAAACTGGTGCCATGTATACCGCCTACTTTGAAATAAACAATATCATAAATAAATTCAGACACGAGGTACGCAGCAATGGCATTGGAACCAAAGACTTTTGCAAACGTTGCCCATTTTTTAACGCCCAGGATATCTACTAAAAAATACAGGCCCGCCAGTATCATGCAGTCCAAACCAGCCATGTATAAAACAAAGGAGCTGGTCCATAAATTTTTATTGATCGGGAAAAACCAGTGCCATCCATTGGCGATGGAAAATGAAATAAAGCCTGCAAAGAACAACCAGATAATCTTGCGTTCTGCTGTTTGCTTATTCGATAAAAAATGTCCTGTCAGCATACCGGTAATGCCTGTAACGACTGCGGTAAAACTACTCAATACACCTTCCGGATCCCAGGTGCCCTGGTACATTTTTCCCGGAAGCAAGAAGCTGTCAACCCAGGCTGCCAGGTTTTTTCCCGGTTCCAGTATAGCGTATCCATAACCCGGTACAGGCACCAATGTCATCAGTAAAAAATAAGCTATTAAAATAAATATAGCCAGCCTGATCTGAAAAGTGCGGCTGGTAAAAAGATACAACAAAGAGCAACAAAAGAATACGAGTGAAATGCGTTGTAAAACGCCAGTGTAACGGAGCAGGGCAAAATTGAATGTGGGCAGGATACTAAGAAATACACCTATTAAATACAGGGTTATTGCACGCCTGCATATTTTACCGATGATCGTTTTTTTAGCGACACCTTTTTGTAACTGGCCAGACAAAGAGAGTACTACAGAAATACCTGCGATAAAAATAAAAGAGGGAAAAATAAAGTCTGTTGGTGTAATGCCATTCCAGGCTGCATGCTCCAAAGGGGCGTATACACTTGTTGCTATACCGGGGTCGTTCACTAAAATCATACCCGCCATAGTAATGCCCCTGAAAACATCCAGGGCTTCGATACGTGTTACCTGGCCAGGAGATAAAACACTCACAGGATTTGACTGCATTAGTGGTTATTTTAGATATTATTATTCAATGCCATTTAGTGAACAAATTTTAGTGGTGGTATGCCACCACGATGAAAATATCGAAATTGAGCGTACTCACAATTGGCAATTGACAATTCACCACTTACTCATTCAATCACTTTTAAATACCGTGCCATCCAATAAGGCAACAGGTACTCATCACCGGCAAGTTCTGTCAATCCGTTTTCGCCATCATCCAGGTCAAAGGCATTGGAGTTATGGCGGTGCATAGGCATTTCACCTGCGGGCAGTAACACTTCTGTTGTTTGCTTCCTGAAATTTTCCGGCAGCAGCACAATGTCTTTTCGCTGTGAATTTTTTACATTCCAGCGAACAAGGTCTATCGGAAATTCCTGTAAATGCCAGAACACGGATGGTTCATCATAAATGCCTACAGTGGCAAAAGTGATAAGGTTCCATAATGCATTTCTTTCGGGTTTTTCAATCTGCCAATGGTCTGTAATTACCCATTTGTATTGCTCCTGCAATTCAGGTGTAAAAGCATACCGGTACAAGGGCCAGTAGGTTAAAAATGCCATCTCATCATCGGAGTGGTTCCAGCCGCCAACACCAAGGTCAATACCCATGCGGATGGTGCCCGGTGTTTCTTTTATTTTGGTGTAACTCACCAGCATATTTTTTACATAGCCAAATTCATTGATCAGTTTGTAGGCTTCTGTTTTATACCTTTCTTTTCCTGTTAAGGCATAGCCTAATTGCAGACCGGCCAGTATATGGGCACTGCCAAGTTTCCTGTCTTCCACAGATTCCGGGAATGAATTGATGTATTCCGGATTCCACCTGCCCCATAAAGTAGGTTTGCCACTGGCATCAATAAAATAATAATTGTTGTCAATGATATGGGTAAGAATCTTGTCTATAAAATCAGCTACCCTTTTATGTTCGCTTTCTGTTTCTGCCACCATTTCATTCAGCACAGAGGCGATAAAAATATAGCCAACAAATTCATCGCTGCTGGTAGTGCCTTTCCATTCCCATTCAGGGTCCTGCGAATCATGCCATGCCTCCGGATCAGATTTTTTATAGCCTTTGCGTTCAAAAGTTCTTGCCGGAAAGTTTTTTAAAGGGTTGATGGAGATGATCCTTTCAAATGCTTCAAATGCTTCCCAGGCATAACGCTTTGCATTTTTATCTTTTGTTACGGAATAACGGAATGCCTGGCTGCCCAGATAAAAAGCAGACCATAAACCATCATTGTCGGTATCCGTCATTTGGGCGGTACTAAGGTCGCCGGGTGATAGTAATGTAACATTAGAAATAAAGCCGTAGCGGATATGACGTTGCCTGATATTGTCCTGAAAATAAGTCGCCTTGTCTAAAAATGTCTCGTTGATAAATTCAATCTTGTTCAACCCGGTTGGTGTTAATACATAGGCATTGCCTTTGGTGTCGGCAGCAATGTCTGTAACCATATCTTCATTCAGCCATCTTTTAGAAGCATAGTATCTGTAACTTCCTGAAGGCTCTTTCATAAAAGCACCCATGGCCGAACCTGCCCATACTTTATTGTCAATTACCTGTAGGCAGCTAACATTTTCAACAGGTAGTTTTGTTTGTAAAGCAAAGCTTGAATCGCCGGTAAATTTATTGATGCCATAGTAACCCTGTGCAGTGCCCAGCACAATTTCATCCCCTCTGAAAGCCATTGCCTGCAAGCCTTTGCTCTTGTGTAATGTTATAAAATGATCGCCTGATAACTGGTAAACAGCCGCCGCACTCAACGCATAAAAAATATCATTGTTTACCTGCACGTTCAGTATTTTATCAACAGGTTTTGTAATGTCTGTAAGTTTGTAATTGCTGCACAATGACAAGGCATTTGCACCCACCAATAATATGCTTCCGTCTGCTGCTACCGCAAACTGGTTGTACTTTCCTTTGGGCAATACTTTATAAGGCACACCGGCGTAACCATTGGTGAGCCATTTGTCTTCATACAAATAAAATAAATGTCCGCTGCCTTCCTGCACCGCAATGTCTGTGGGGATTTTTTGTGCCAGTGGTGTATAGCGCAAATCTTTCACCAGGGCTTTTTCATTTACTTTGTACACGCCTTTATTGGTAAGTACGTATACATTGTCATTGTAATCGGTTACTACTTTTTTAAGAATGGCACCCTTCAGCGATTCAGGTATACTATACTTTATGGATATAGGTTGCCTGAATGGCTTATCGGGTTCTGCGTTGGCGAAACATTGTAGTGTTGACAACAAAAGAAATAAGAAAGTAAAATGCTTCCTGAAAATAATTTTTTCGTTGCCTGTCTTGTGGTTGGTGAGGACATCAATCACTGTAAAAAATAATATACGAACAGATGGAATTTTTTTTTTCATACCTTTTATAATTTTTTATTAACTGTAAACGATGTTATTGTTATTACCTTAAAATAATGGCACAGTCTATTAAAAAAGTAAAGCTTTCCAGACACCGGTTATCAGCCGGCAAGCTTTTGATTTTCCTTATTTATTTACTAACAGAAATTTACTTTATTGCAGTAACCACATCTTTGAAAACTGGTTATCTACAGCGGGTGATAAAGTAGCTACGCCTGCATTGTAAGCATCCACATTCTGTCCAAGTTCCGCTCCCGGGTAAATAAAACGTAACGGGAATGGATAAGTGGTGAGTAATCCATTACTGAATATATTGGGCAATTGTGTTCTGCGAATATCCAGGTAAGTCTCTGCAGCTACAGTAAACAAAGCCAGCCATTTCTGATCAGCTATTTTTGCCAGGTTTCCATCATGATTGGCGGGCAAAGCAATGCTGCTTTGTGACAGGTAAGTTGTAATGTCACTTCCAGCTACGCTCCAGCGATCCATATTTAAAGAAATACCTTTTCGATAATACCCATCAGCATTGCCGATTATATATCCTTTCACCGCCGCCTCTGCAAGAATGAATTGTACTTCATCGCTGTTCATAATTGTCGCCTTCAGCAGATCATGAGAATTTTGCCTGAATAGTTGAGAAAACCTTGATACTTTGAAGTTGCCATAAATACCCCCATTGGCTACATCATAATGACCATTGCCATTTAAAAAATCTCCGTACATGCCGGCAATAAAACCGATATATAATTTATTTGAATCCAGGATGTTTGCAGATTGGGCTGCGATATCGGGATTGGTTTTGTCAAGATATTCCCAGGTAGATTCATCCGTATATCCATTGGCATCGGTACTTGAAATGGTAACGCCGTTAAGAGCGGGGTCGCTAGTCCATGGCTTTTCAACAGGCGCCAGCCATATATGAAGACGGGGATCATTCAAACTGTACAATTTATCTGCCAGTGTTTTAGCGGGCCTTCTCCTGTCAAACTCTGTATAATCCCAATTCAATCTTCCGCCGCCCCATGAGTTTTCTCTGGTAGTTCCGATATAAGAAACAGCAGCGTTGTCATGATTATCGGTGAAGATGGGATGACCTGTGGGATCATTGACAATTGCACTAATCTGAACTCCTGGATCCGCTATCTTTTTTGAAGCCCTCATCAGTAAACGGAGCTTTAAAGAATTCGCAAATTTTTGCCATTTTACTTTATCGCCTGCATACATAAGGTCGTAGGTGGGCGATAAAGATTCTGTTCCCTGTTTAATGAGCGTATTGGCTTCCTCCAGCTCTGCCAGCAATCCTGTATAAATATCTGCCTGCTTATCATACTTGGGATACAATATCCCCTCCCTTCCTTTAAGGGCTTCTGAATAATAAATATCTCCATAATAATCGGTCATAAAGGAGAATAATAAACACCTGAATACTTTAAAAACCCCTTTGTAGGTCATTGAATTTCTTTTTTCAGCCAGACCTATAGCACCATCAATCAGTTTCAGAATATTAACGGCGGCATACAAATCATCGGCAGGATATTTAAAGCTTTGGTAATAATTATCACCACCCTGAAAATTTCTCTCCATGTATTGTACCGCACCAGGAAGCCTGCTGTCCTCATATCCCCTGACGGAGTAGAACAATGAAGTTTGTTTTATAATGGATGACAGGAGGAATGGATCGTTCACATCTTCCACCGCATTTAATTGTTGCTGTGAGTCGTATGCCCTTAATGCATCTTTACTGCAGGAAGTTGCAAAGCAGGATATAATGACCAGCATACTTAATTTTTTTATTAACGATTTCATATTTTATTATTAAAAGTGAAATTTATCAAAATCCAACTGAAAGTTTAAAACCATAAGAACGTATACTTGGCAAGGTAGCCCGTAAAATACCCTGGTCTGTACCAACACCCTGGAAGGCAGATTCAGGATCTTCGTGACGGCCCGATTTATTCCATTGAAACATATTTCTGCCAATTAAAGAGAAAGTTACATTCTGTATTTTATACCTGTTTACCAGGTTATTGGGTAAGGTATACGCTATTGAAATTTCTCTCATCTTAAAGTTGGTGGCGTCGTAAGTACGTGTGGAGGTAAAATTCCAAATTACATCACCATAACTGTTGGTAGGAATCTGGTAAAAAGTATTATTGGCATCAGCACCATTTACGATATAATCAGCATCGGTAGCATTTGCAGGATCGCCTGTATAGTTTGGATTAAGATAAACGCCTTTGGCATAACTGGCATCATTCAATGTGAGAGAAGCCTGCCCGTCATTGTTATTATTGATGGCTTCATATTGGCTTGAACCCTTTGCAGGCCATGCATGGCCACCTTGTGCAGCATCTCTTCCTCCGCTCCACCAGGGATTGTTGGCCCCAGAGCTTATAGTGGTTTGGGTTTTACCATTCGATTCCATGTATTTCTGGTTTACAGAAACATATTTACCTCCATATCTTAAACTACCTATCAGGTTTAAAGAAAACTGTTTGTACCTGAATGTGGTGTTAATGCCGAGTATAAAATCCGGATTAAAATTTCCCAGCCGGGCACGGTCTCTTTCATCACCCGAATTCTGAAATTCTCCACCAGAGGCGTCCAGCAATGGTTGTCCTGTATATTTTCCAGATTTAATTCTGAGCACAGGATTTGCTTCGTACATATTTCCAATTTCTTCACCAACGGCTATCTTTACTTTTTCATTTCTTCCATAATTGGCAAAAACATAACCATTAGGAGCAAATTTATCAGAGAGGCGTGTTATAACTGCCTGGTATTTTGTAAAACTTGCAGAAAAGTCCCAGGTAAAGTCTTTTGTCTTAACAGGTGTTACTCCCAATTCAATTTCAAATCCTTTATTGCGTACATCACCGATGTTCGTTAATATACCGGAATACCCTGTTCCCTGAACTGTAGGAATATTATCAATCTGGTCTTTTTGATCCTTTACAAAATAAGTAAAGCCAAGTCTTGCACGGTTATTAAACATTCCCAGGTCGAAACCACCTTCTGTAGTAATGGAGTGCTGAGGTTTAATATCTTTATCAACCAAACTTGCATTGATACTCACAGTTTTGGCAGCGCCCCAGTCGCTGGCATCAAAGGTATAAGTGTCTATGCTTCTTCTGCGCAACAGCCCGTTACCCACATCCGCTTTGGCAATACGGAATTTTAAAAGATTGATCGTTTTAGGAAGTTTAAATGTTTCTGAAGCTACCCAGCTTAAAGATGCTGAAGGATAGAAGTAACTTATTTTTTCTTCTGGCAAAATACCAACCCAGTCGTTACGGCCTGTTACATCCAGAAAAAACTGGTTGTTGTAGCCGATTGTTGCAGTACCGTAAACGCTGTAACTCTGTCCTGTTCCCCATCCTGATGAGGAAACCTGTAATTGTCCCGGTGCTGCATTAGTTAAAGTAAATAACTCAGGTGCGGAAAGACGGCCCGCTGTCATCTCAAGGTTATTGTTGTTGGAGTAAGCATAGTTGGCACCTCCTGAAACACCTAAGGAGAACTTACCAAAATTGTTATGGTAAGTTAGTATCGCATCAGAGTTGATGAGTGATGTATTGTTATTTCCGGTTGCAAATTTTCCCTGGTGATCAGGATCGCTCCAGGACATTCTTTGTTCGTAGTATTCTTTCACATTTTCCATACCGGTTCTTACTAAAAAAGAAAATTTATTGGAAAGCTGCCAGTCTAACTGAATTTTACCAAAGAAATTATCTCTTTGAAAACGATGCACATTTTCATAGGCCCACCAATAGGGGTTACCAAGATTTACACCTGCCTGGTCGGGGGTACCAGGGCGGTTGTCATTCATGATAGCACCGTTCTGCCGGATGCCTTCAAACCCTGTTAACCAGTAATTGTGCATCTCAGAAAGTGGCTGCAGGCTGGTGGGCCAGGAATATAACAAAGTGTTTAAAACGGCATCGTCGTCACCTCCCTGTATTCTTGCTTTGTTGGGAGAATAGGTATGTATGTAACTGGTGCTTACTGAAATTTTCACTGTGTTTGTCAGGCGGTATTCCGAATTGAGGGAGATTGATTTTTGATCCACTTTCGTATTTGGCATTACACCTTTATTGTCCATATTGGATAAAGACAAACGAAAAGAACCTTTATCATAACTACCCTGCACACTTAAGCTATTGGTGGTAGTATGTCCTGTTTCAAGATAGGATTGAACCGGGTTTTGGCCTGTTGAATACATCGCTTTGGTTTCCCATAGCTGTTTTTTTACATTCCAGTAATCTGAGGTAGTGGTACCGTCCAGTTTCGGCCCCCAGGTATCAGTGCCATCCAATGCCCATGTATCAGCTCTTGGGCCAGGACCGTATTCCATTTGAACAGGGATATACTGGTAACCCCTGTCCCAAACATTGGAAGCTGTATAAGAAACGCCCAGACCTTTTCTGCCACCTTTTCCTGATTTGGTTGTAATCATTATTACACCGTTACCACCTTCCTTACCATATAAGGCTCCTGCACTCCCGCCTTTCAAAATGGTGATGTTGTCAATATCTTCCGGATTCAATTGTGAAAGTATATTTCCAAAATCAACATTGTCTTTTTGCGTAACTGTTTGCGTACCTACCGGGATGCCATCAATTACATACAAAGGTTGTCCTTTTAACGCTACATCTGTTCCTCCGTTACCCAATGTTGGCAACGCGGTAGTACCGCGGATATTCACCAATACCGAAGAAGTAGGGTCACTACTTATGTTTGTAAAGTTTACACCACTCACTTTACCATCAAGTGATTTCAATAAATTAATATTGCTTGCTTTTACCAGGTCTTCAGCTTTTACTTCACCAACCGAATAGCCCAGTGTCTTATTATTTCTTGTAATACCCAACGCTGTTACTATAACAGCAGAGAGATCTTCTACATTGGATTCAAGCACAATAGTTATTTCTGAGGCACCCGCCAGTTTTACTTCTTTGGTATTATACCCCACCATACTAAAAATAAGTGTGGCAGTTTTTGATGAAACCTGTAAAGTAAACCGGCCGTTGCTATTGGTGGTGGTGGCATTACCAGACCCTTTTTCTGTAACAGTAACATTGGCTAAGGGGCCATTTTTATCTTTTA
This sequence comes from Ferruginibacter sp., assembly GCA_043783135.1. Taxonomy (GTDB): domain Bacteria; phylum Bacteroidota; class Bacteroidia; order Chitinophagales; family Chitinophagaceae; genus Ferruginibacter. The sequence continues at coordinate 11,882 of JAYVZR010000105.1, forward strand.
CAGAGCCTGTAATTTCTTCAGTTATGGGGGTGGCGTTTTTTACCGACACCACAATGGAATTAACTTCCGCAGATTGTTTGATGATGTAAACGTTGCTTACTTTTTCGTAGGTTAAACCAACAGGTGTTAATACCTTTTTTAACAAAGAGCCGGGGTCTTTAGGCCAGGTTTTTTCTATGTCATTGTCAACAACTTTTACCTCTTTTAAGGCTGCGGCTTCGTAACTGAAATATACATTGTATACCCGCCTGAATTTCTGCATAAAAATTTCCAGCGAAATGGTATTTCCATCAATGCCGGCAAAACTTTCAGTAATGGCAGGCTGTTCCTGAGAAGCAACAGATGCAATGCTTTGCGCCATTGTTTTGCTGGCTGGTAACATCATTAAACACAATGGTACCAGCAGGTTGGGCAGGAATTTGATAAAAGCATACTTTTTTTTCATACCTGTTTGTTTTTGGTTGTTTAAAATTGAATGTGTAACTGGTTCTGTTGTTCTGTTATTTTTAGGTTAAGCGTTTTTGAAAGTATGTTTGTAAAAGAGGCTAAATCAGTAACCGGAATAACAGCACTTATTTTTAACCGCTTTGTTTTTTCATTGGGAAATACAGTTTCAACACCATAATATTCATGAATCAGATTGGTGATGTCAAGAAGTGAAGTGGATGAAAAATTCCATTTACCTTCCGTCCATGCTGAATAGAGTAGTGTGTTGGTGGTGGATTTTATAAATGTATGCTGTAAAGTATCGAGTTGTACTTTTTCACCGGGGCTCATGTAAACCGCTGTAGATTTATTATTGTCTTCACTAACTTTTACTTTACCTATAGTCAGCACAATGGTGGTTGCTTTGCTGCGTGCATCTACATTGAATTCGGTGCCGAGTACGACAATGGATATTGAATTGGTGTGTACTGTAAAAGTACCATGGTCTGCTTTTTTCTTTATTTTAAAATAGGCATTTCCTGCCAGTATAATTTCACGGCTTTGGCTATTGATGTTACTATTGTAAGTGATGGAAGAATTGGCATTCAGAATCACCAACGAACTGTCTGCCAGCAAAATTTCTTTTGTTTCTTTTACCCCGGTACTTTGTTGCACCAGCCAGGTTATTTCTGTTACCGGCTTTTTATTTAAAAAGTAGGCCGTCATTATAACTATGCCGGATAATATGGCTGCAACCTTTAGCAATTGCAGGCCTTTTTGCCGCAGCAACACAAATGATTTAACAGGCTGGTTTATCCGTTGATAAATAGTGTGCCGGATCGTTAATTTTTCTCCGGTTGTTAAGGGTTGTATTCCATGTTGGGTAAGCGATGCCTCTACCTTTTTTCTGGCGTTTAAAATTGTTGTTTGCTGGTTCGGATTTATCTGCAGGTAATTATTCCAGAATTGCTCTTTGTCAATTTCTGCATACAAAACCCATTGCCGGAAGTAATCGTTTGCAGCAAACTGATCTTCGGTAAAGCCATCAAAAAAGGAATGATTATTTTTCACTTCCTCATTAGAGAAGCGTTTGAAGTGTTGATACTCACTTTTTTTATTTTTTTAGAGAAGAAATTTTTGACTAGTTTTTTTAAGGAAAGCTTCATTGCTTTGGTTATAAAAGCTAAAGGGCGATTTAAATAAAGGGTGCCTGTTTATAAGGATGCTTAACAGGTAAATTTTTATAAGGCTGTTACAAAAAATAAAACGCCAAACATCAGGTTGCGCAGGCGAAGGATGGAACGGAAGGCAAGGTTGTTGACAGACTGGTAATTGATACTGAGCTTTTCTGCAATTTGCTCATAGCTGAGGCCTTCATCAAAATGCAGTTGCAGCACCTGCTTTTGGCGGGTGCTTAGTTTAGTCAATGCCAGTTTCAGGCTCTTCCTTTTTTCGTTATCAGTATCCTTTGAAATGATGATATTTTCTATGGTCTGTTCATGTGATACAAATGACTCCTGTAATTGATAATGATGTGCCGGGTTTTCTTTTTTCAGCTTTTTAAAAAGGATGCTCCGCAATACTTTGGTGAGATAACTTTGAGAATATTGTATATCAGAAATAGTATGTCGGTAATTCCAGATTTCTATAAAAACTTCCTGTACAGAATCTTTTGCCAGCTCCCGGTTTTCTGTAGTGTGCATCGCAGCAATAAATAATTTATCAACATACTTGTCGTAGAGAAAACCTAATGCCTGGGAATCACCATTTTTCAGGCGGTTCCAGTAAAGCATATCAATATTGTGCAGGTTATCAGACATGTTTTGGTAAATGTATAAAGGCTGAGGCAGTAATTTCTCTCTAAAATGCTTCTTAATCTAAATGTAACTTAAAAAATGGAGAATGCAAATACCGTCTGAAATAATAATTTCTAAAAGGGTAAGGAGTATTTACAACTTGTGTATAAACCGGCCTGTAATTTTTCATTTGCTTAGCAGTCTGGGATCAACCACCACATACTTTATTGTTTCTCCTGATTTATCCAATTGATAAGAATATGTGATGTGCAAAAACCCATCTTTAGTTTGAATGAGTGCCGGATAAGAGAAGCTACCTTTGCCTGGGGGTTCGTTTTCCTGGTAATATTTCCATTTCCAATTCAGGCCCCCTGGTTTTAAAAGAATATTGTCTTGCCAGTTCCACACTGGTGCACCTGCTTTTAAATAATCTGTAGACGTTTTAAAACGAAGGATGGAATACTCTCACTTATTTGCTTCCACAGCAATCCATATCAAAAAAAGTTGTCCTTTTTTATTGATGAAAAGTACTGGGTTGCAGTCAGGTATATTGTAAGTATCTGCCAGTAAAAAAGAAACGCTCCAGTTGTTGCTTCCTTTTCGAAAAAGTCTTGATTCTTCATTAAATAAAATTCATTAGGGTTTTCAAAAGCTGGAGATTTTATAAATACTTGCGTAGTCGTATCGACATTTGTAACAATATAATTCTTATTGTCTGGGAGTACTGAATATTGTAACTTTTGGGTTGGTTTTTTCAATATTGTCAGTAGAAATAAAATAATGATACTTAGGCCCAAGCGGAACTAAGCAAGATTTTAAAGTTTCGAATGCAATGAATAAAATAAAGACTGTCTTTTTGTTTCTCATTTTTATTGTAGAGTTGCTAAAGAAATTTCCGCTTACGTGCGTGCATTACCTACGTTGGGGGATTTGATGCTGGTCAAGCCCAGCCGCTAAGCACAATTAAAGAAACAAAAAATTATTTAAAACGAAAACAAAATTAATGAACGGTCAGCCCCATAGCCGATGTACAATATAGAAAAAATGCTGAAGTTGCCGGGTCAAGCCCCAATGTACGGATGCAATGTTAGCGGTTCGTTGTCTTATTCTGCAATCAATAATTGCTCGAAAAAAGCACCAATTTTATTTTTTCTATCCACAAAATGTAATTCTAATATCCAATGTCTTTCATTACCATTTTTGTCTAATTGAAGTATATCGTTATAATTATCTATATGTACATCCAAACATAAATCATTTGGGTCATCTGGTTGTTCGTGTGGAAACTTACCTAGAATGTGTCCGGCAATAGTGTTTCCAAATTCGTAGCCATATTTTTTTGCCAAGTCAGAAGCATAGTTGAAAAATTGAGCCCCTGTGAGTTTAGGTTGTTTAAAATACCAAGCATTCCCTTCCTGCCAAGCTGATTCTACATCTTTCTTTATCTTAATTTTTAAAGGATCATCACCTAGAACATAGGTTCTTCCAAGATCTGCTTCCCAACCTTCAAAAACGGGATGAAAATCAAAAAACAATATATCACCGTTTTGAATTACCAAATCTGCTGGGTTTGCAATATATGGTTGTAGAGTATTAATACCAGTTCTTACGATTTTTTTACCCCAATGAATATCTGTGCCAAATTCTTCTTTTGCAATTTGCACAATTTCAGCAGAAAGTTGTTTTTCCGTTTTTCCTGAAATTATTAAGCCTTTATTCTCAATGGATTCAAATAACTCTTTAGCTTTTTGTTCTGAAAAGAAAAGTTGTTGCCTTGTTTCGTTCATAAACCTAAAAATTTTTGATGTTTCAGTACAATTCTGACTAACGTTTTATAAAGCTTCAATTATCATACACTTGCAAAACTAACGTCTTCAGGTTTGATTTCAAATTTAGCAATGTTTCTTTTGATATTTTGAACCAGCCTGAGTTTTCTTTTTTGGTCAAGGAACAGGTATTCAATTGGGGCTTTATATTCTACTCTTTTTGATATCATATTCCATATAATTACTGCCAGCTTTCTGGCGGTGGCGCTTACAGCAGTTGCCTTCCTTTTCTGTAAGCTACTCGTTTAAAAAAGTCTGTCAGGTGTGTATCTTTTAAATTTCCGATTGCACCTGCCTGCCGGCAGCTACGGTGTGGACACATCTTTTATGTTACTAACTCTTTTGCTAATTTCCATCC
>JAYVZR010000106.1:0-2307 GCA_043783135.1 Ferruginibacter sp.
TTTTACATCTGTTAAATCATTGGGGTGGGATTATTCCAATTGGAAAATAAAGCGGTTAAACCCGTTTTATATTATTTTGTCTTAATCTTTATTATGCCATCATCAACGCAGCTTCTGTTACTTCTGTAAGTTTTGCATCAGCAGCTTTTTCTTCTTCCAGCGTTTGGTGCAGCGTTGTTGATGCATCTTCATATCCCAGCATAGAAGCATACGCTGCAAGTGTACCATAAGAAGCAATTTCGTAATGTTCTACTTTTTGCCCCGCAGCAATAATACCTGCATCCCTCATTATCCCCTTCGTTGTATCCCCTATAATTTCTTCTGCTTCTTTTATTAATCCGGTCATGGCTTCACATTTTTTTGCAACAGCTTTTTCATCGATGCTGCTAAAAACATCTTCCAGCCTGGTAACATGCCCCTTGGTTTCTTCCAGGTGGCTCGTAAGGCATTCAATTAATTCCGGCGATGTAGCATTTTTTATCATTTTAGGCAATGCTTTCGTCAGGGCTTTCTCTGCCCAGTAGATGTCTTGCAAATCATCTATAAAAAATTCTTTTAAACCTTCGGGGGCATTTGTTTTACCTTCTATAGTGGTTGGTTTGGTGGTTACTTTTTGTTCATTTTTCATTGTACTAATTTTTTAATTTTATAATGATTTACTTTTTTTTAATGGGTGCACTATTTTTATTTAGCCAGTTTTTTTAATAGCGCAATCCCTTTGTCAGCAAGTGCTTCAGAATTATTGGCAATCCCTTTTGCCACCATAAATTCTACCAGGCCGCCCAACATACGTTTAAAAATATTGGTGGATGATCCTATAATCATTTTTTTGGACATCACACCTGCTCCAATAGCGAGTGATGTACCAATAGCAGCAGTAGCAATGCCAGGGCTTTCAGCAATATCCTTTACCGTAGATTTTAAAAGATTAACAGGCTTCATACTTTCAATTAACCCGTTAAAATGGTTACGGAGGATTATTTTTTTCTGATCGCTTTCTTCCTGCAATTGGGTTATCGCAAGTTCAAGGTCTGCAGCGTTGTTGATATCCATAAAAAATTAATTGAAAAAATTCTTGATAATTGAATCTCTTACGGGAAATTCCATCAGTTGTTTTCTTGCTGAAAAAAGGATGATTAAAACCAGCAGATAAAAACCGGTAACAGCAAAAAATCCAAGAAATAATTGGCCGAAAATATGACCAAGCCATATTGCAATGCCAAGGTTTAAAAATACTATTACTATAACCGCAATAATACCGATGACGAACCTGGAAATTAAAGATGAAGCCATGGTGGAAGCTTTAACTGTGGCCTTTAGCTTCATCAGATCCACCTTTGTTTCCAGGTAGTCAGTAGTTTTGCTAAACAAATCCTCAATAGTATTTGTCTCGTTTTGCATAAAATAATTTTAGAAATACTTTTAACTGCTTGGCATTAGATTTTAAGACAAAGCATGTTTGGTGTCCGATTTCCAGGAATCCACTTTTTCTTTTCCTGTGTCTGCTAACCCGGCAACTTTATCTTTTCCCTGCTCCAGCAAATCTTTTGCTTTGTTGCTGCCCTGGTCCAATAAGCCGCTGGCTTTGTCTTTCATGTTTTCATACTCATCTACTACATCATCCACCATAGAACTGAATTTAGCTTTAAAGCTATCTTTAAGATCAGCCCCTTTTTTACTAATTTTCTTTCTTGTTTCAGTGCCTTTATCAGGCGCAAATAAAATCCCTAAAACGGCTCCTGCTGCAATCCCTGCAACTAAACCTGTGATAACTTTTCCAGCGCTCATAAAATAAGTTTTAAATTTTAATTAATTAATTTACACATTTTGTAAAGCCAACATCAAGCCAATAATAAAAAAATAACACTATTTCATAAAAGTAGCTACTGTAAAGGCTTTTAGCGGTACCCTATTTTTTTAACCCATCCAATGGGTTTATTTTTGTGTAATTATTTCTACATCTGCCAACCCCATTTTATTAAAATTATGCGATAAACCACCGTATCATTTTAGTTGATTATAACACGCTAATTGTGGCATTATATTGCTTGTAGCAACCTCAACTAAACAAATAATATTATGCAACAAAAAAATGAAAATGCAGAAAAATTAAAAGAACTGGTGGAAGACATAAAAATGGCTATGTTAGTTACCATTAATGAAAACCATGAGTTAAAAGCCAGGCCCATGAGTACCGCACAAGTAGATGACGAAGGGAACCTTTGGTTTTTTACCAATGAATTTTCGGGAAAGGTCAAAGAGGTTTCTCTTAACCATGAAGTGATGCTAAACTATTCTTCGCCTTCT
>JAYVZR010000107.1:0-2305 GCA_043783135.1 Ferruginibacter sp.
TGCAGGGAAAATCTGCTTCGCTCAACTGGGTAAGTACCGACATGCCACCATTAAGATTATAAAAATTAGTGTATCCTTTTTCCGATAAGAATTTACTTACCCTGCGGCTTCGCTGGCTATGAGAGCAATAAAATACAATTGTTCTCTCTTTATATTTATCAATAGTGCTTATATCTTTCTGCATAGCAGCTATTTCAATATTGATGGCTCCTTTCAGGTGGCCAAGGTTCAGGCTGGTATATTGCGAAGTGTCACTGTATTCACCCGGGCTTCTTACGTCTATCAGTAAAAGATTTGGATTTTTTTGCGCCAATTTACACAGGTCTTTTGCATAAATGGTTTTGTAAAGGCTGTCATATTTAAAAGGCAATTGAGCAATTCCTATGTTTACCAATAATACAATGCAAAAGGTGAGAGAGAACAAATATTTCATTATAATTATTTAAGCAGGTGATATAAATTTTACAAATTAAACCTTACCACTATTAAAATAAAGTTCATAGTTAAAATTTATTCACAAATTATTTAATTAAGCTTCTTTTGATTTTTGACGGCAATAAAAACATCTTTAATGGCACTAATAACAATTGCGGGATCTTCCAAATGAATATTATGCCCGCTGTTTTTATCAATGATATGCCTGTTGTTGGTAGATAAATGTGCCAACTCACCCTGAAGCATTAATCTTTCCGATTCAAGTTTAGCGGAATCTGCTCTTCCATCATATCCACCACTTCCACGTGTTAGTACAATCAACGGAATATTTCCAAGCATATAGGAAGCTTCGCCCCGATGTTTGTACATGTTGGCAACATCTTCCGGAGACCAGTCCATTTCTCCTCCCGCTGATGATCTGTATCCATCCTGCGATTGTGCCCATATCTGTAGATTTTTAATGCTATCCGGAAGTCTGTCAAATGGTGACTCAATAGTTGAATCCAATTTTACCGGTGTAATATTTTCAATTGACAAAGGCTTAAAAAAAGTTTGTGGAGCCTGCTCAATTTTTCCAGTGGCTAAATCCCGGATGCGTTTTGGTGCGTCGCCTCCCATAAAAATTCTTTCGTTTTCCTGAACAGCTTCCACCAACACCATTCCCACAACTTCATTTGGATAATATCTTGCAAAAGCCCTCACAAGAAAACCACCGAAAGATTGACCAACAAATATATAAGGGCCCTTTATACCTGCATTATTTAATGCAGTATGCAATTCAAAACATATTTGCCGGCTGGTACGCGGGGTAGGTCCAGGCTCACTCCATGCATAACCCGCCCTGTCATAAGCAACAACTTTTGTAAACTTTGCAACCCCTGGCTGAACAAGGCTCCATATAAATGAAAAATCACCACTACCATTTTCCAATAATACAGTTGGTGTGCCTTTACCCTCGATATTTAAATGCAGTTTGTGGCCCCCGGCATCAACCAAAATTCCGGGAGGCAAAGGATTGTTATTAGCCTGGCTGTAGGCATCATTCACAATACACACTAACAAAAGCCGGCTACAAAAGATTAAAATATTCATTTTTAAAGTATTCATAAAATATTTTTATTTTCTTTTGAAAGTACAACTACAAGTAAACTTATCTGCAATAGACGTTTGCATGAATATCTTTGTTACAGTATTTTTATAATTACTGATTATTTATTTAGTCTATTAAGATTTTCTGTTGCTCTTGTATTTCCGGGGCGAAGTTTTAGAGCCTGTTCATAACATTTTTTAGCATCAGGTTTATCACTTTTCATCAAATACACATCGCCCATATCATTCCATGCTACAACAATACCTGGAAAATGTTTTGTGTAAAACTGGTAAAGCACCAAGGCTTCATCTGCCTTTTTTTCTTCTATTAATTTTTGCCCTACATCCAGCAAAATCATATCGTCAGTTACTGAAATATTTTCCTTCTGCAGCGCTTCTCCCAAATCAGCAGGCTTTTGCTCAGTAATTATTTTATAAATTTTTCCGGCTATCGGGGTTTCAAATTTTGGTTGCAAGGCCTGCGCATCCTTTGTAATTTTTCCCTGGAAATATAATTGAGTAATATTGGGCAATACCATATTAGTATTTATTAAGCTTTGGTTGGTGACCATATAAAAAACCAATCCTTCTTCAGGTAAACGCACCAGCCGGGCAAAATAAATTCCATTACTTCCGCCGTTATCAATCATCTTTGTATTTCTTCGGCTTTTGCTGATATTGCAGCCATATCCAAAATAACTTCTACCCTCGGTTCCATCTTCCAAAACCTGTGGACTAAACATTTTTGCAATTGTCTCTTTTCTCAACATTTTATTTTCAG
>JAYVZR010000108.1:0-16243 GCA_043783135.1 Ferruginibacter sp.
TTGCTCGTAGGCCATGATAAGCTAATCTCAAATATTCATCTGCCAGTGCATTAATATCCATAGGTTCTTTTACTCCACTGCTGCTGCGGCTGTGCTGTAACATGCCTTTTACAATGGCATCGGCACGTTTGCCATGGTGGCTAATTTTTACTTCGTTTGCTTTAATGTCGTTGGCGATGGCTTTTACTTCCTCAAAATTGCCTTTCTCAATTTCATGTTTCATTTCCTCAATTAATTCTGTATTTACTTCACTAAAATTGTTCACGAAGTTTAAGGGATTTTGTATTTCATGGGCAATGCCTGCAGTCAATTCTCCAAGGGAAGCTAGTTTTTCTGATTGTATCAATTGTGCCTGTGCAGATTTAAGGTCGGCTATTGCATGTTCCAGCGCTTCTTTCTGGATAGTGATTTCTGCTGTTCGTTCAGCAACCTGCACTTCCAGCTCCGTCTTTAGTGTAGCCATAATTTTATTCTGGCGTTCTTCTTCATGCGTTTTTAAACGTTCTTTTTCAAGTGCCTTTCGTTGCCTTCTGTTAATAATGAGCTGTGTACCCATCCAGATAAAAGCAAAAGCCTTAAGTGCACCAAATAAATTCTCCCAACTGTCATAAAACCTGCTGCTGATTAATTGTAAAGTTTCTTCTACAAACGAAATTATAACAACGGGTAAAATAGCTATAATAGTAGGCTTTGCAGATTCAAAAATTTGTTCTACATAAATAATACCCATTAAGCCCAGAACAATTAAAAACGATAATACAATAGTGATAGGCGCGAGGCGTTGAAAAACACTCTCTATTACCTGCAATGCAATACAGGCATATAATATGCGTAAAAATATTTTATTCCAAAAGGGATAATGTGTGGCTGTTTTATATGATCTTCGAAGATAAATGATGGTAAAAAAAGCAATAATCAGTTGTGTGTTCATATGATTGTCTGTTTGCAAATTTGATTGAAAAATAAGCCGCTGCGCAGGACTTGCAAATTAATTTAAATAATGGACGCTTCTAAATTGCTAAATTTAAGAAAAAATAACCAGCTTTCTGCCATATGCCAAACCATCCGATTTGTTTGCGGGTAAACAACAGCCACAGAAAAACTGAATTTATCCGTTTGATTTAATAATATCCTGTACAATTGAAAACTTTTATTTCAGCCGTGGAAGTGTTTAAACAATGACCATCATAAAAAAATAAATTTTTAATTTTAACCGGCCGATAATGATATATTTATATGGGCATTAATATATCATTTGCCTTAAATGGTACAAAATAGTATACAGGTAAATAAGAAAGTATGTATATTGAGTTACACTTTGCAATTAACAAACACTGATATTTAATAATAATGAATTACCACGAGCTATTAAAAAAGGTAGAGGACCATGTAAATTTATTTTACAGGGAAAACGCTGATAAAAATTTGTTTTATCACAACCGCGACCATATGCTGGAAGTGCTTGATAATACCAAAAAGCTGGCCGATCATTATCAGTTAGACGACCGGCAATTTTTTATTGTTTGTACTGCTGCCTGTTTTGACGATACAGCGCATTCTATAAAAGATGTTGAATTTCGGGAGCTTAAAAGTGCAGAATTGGCAACCGGTTTTTTAAATAGCATTGGTGTAAATGAAGAAGATATAACTGCTGTAAAAAATTGTATTCTGGCAACCAAAATGCCGCAAACGCCGGTAACTATCAATGAAAAAATTGTGTGTGATGCTGATTTGTATAATTTGGGAACAGATGATTTCAGAAAAAAAAACAGGCTTTTAAAAAGCGAAGAAGATGCTATTGGCGGCATTGAAATTGATGGTATTACCTGGAGGGCATCTTCAATCAGCCTTCTTGAAAATCATGCCTATTATACAGATTATTGTCAGTTGTTGTTAAATAAAACCAAGGCTGAAAATTTAGAAAAGTTAAAGAACAGGCAGGAAAAAAAGTTAAACAAAGTGGCGGTGGTTACCCCGGTAGAAACTACTGTGGGTAACGAAAGCATTATACCTGTTGTTGCGACCGAAGTTGCTGATAAAATAAAAATTAAGAAACCCAAAAAAAAGGACCGGCCTGAAAAGGGCATTGAAACAATGTTTCGAATATCAAGTGCTAATAGCCTTAAAATGAGTGTAATGGCCGATAATAAAGCGCATATAATGATATCAGTAAATTCAATCATCATATCAGTTATCCTCGCTTTGGTATTGAAAAGTCTTGATAAAAATGCTTACCTGCTAATCCCTACTTTAATAATGTTGGCAGTTAATGTGGCAACCATTATTTACTCTGTGCTGGCTACCAGGCCAAAAGTGGCGCCTGGTGTTTTTACGCAGGAACAGGTAGATAATAAATCTGTTAACCTGTTATTTTTCGGCAGTTTTTTTAGAATGGGATACAAAGAGTATGAGGACGGAATGAATAAAATGATGGCTGACAGGAAGTTTTTATATGGAAGCCTTACAAAAGATATTTACTGGCAGGGCAGGGTTTTGGGCCGCAAGTATGGTTTATTACGAACATCCTATACTATATTTCTGTATGGTATCATTGCAGCTGTAGTAGCATTTGCCATAGCAGTAATTAATTACCGATAACTATAATTATTATTGATGGAAATTAATTTTTTCGAAAGAGATACAAGCTGGCTTGCATTCAATCACCGGGTTTTACAGGAGGCTGCTGATGAAACAGTTCCTTTACTGGAGAAATTGAAATTTTTATCTATCTATTCTTCCAACCTTGATGAGTTTTACCGGATTCGCATACCCACTTTGTTATCATTAAAAAATATTGAAAAGAGTGATGCGGCTTCTTCTTATGCCACCATTTTAGCAAATATTGAAAAAATAATAGCCGGGCAAATGAAAGACCTAGGGGCCATATTGGAGCAAAATATTATACCCGGTTTAAAGGCCCAAAAAATTCATTTATTATACAACGAACCAATACCCGATTTTTTGCAAAAAAAATGTACCGGTTATTTTTATAACCAGGTAGCAGGTTTTTTGCAACCGGTTTTTTTGCATGAAGAACTGTCTCCACGGCTGATTGAAAATAACAAGTTGCAAATACTGGTTTTGCTTTCAGGTAAAGACAATGCAGAGCAATTGGCCATTGTAAATATTCCTGCCGGTTTTATATCAAGGTTTTATTTTTATGATGACCCAGCCACCGGTACAAGATTTATTATTTTTTTGGATGATATTATTAAAGCAAACCTGCATAAAATTTTTACAGGGTATGCTGTTAAAGCCAGTTATTCTTTTAAAATAACAAGGGATGCTGCTTTAGATTTACAAGATGAATTTGATGGAGATATTGCGGACAAAATAGAAAAACAAATAAAAAAACGGGACAACGGATCAGCAACACGTTTTTTATACCAGCCAGGTATTTCAATGCGCATACTGTATGCAGTTTTTAGTAGATTAAATCTTAAAAATGCCAATGCTGTGCCAGGGGGCAATTATCATAACCTTAAAGATTTATCGGCTATACCGCTTGCCAACAAACAACAATTTTTGTATGCACTATGGCAAACTGTTACCAAAGAAGATATTATTACAGATAACAGCATATTCAATACCATTGCGCTTAAAGACATTATGGTTCATACGCCTTATCAGTCTTACAGTCCTGTAATACGTTTTTTTAATGAAGCCTCCATTGATTGTTTTGTTGAAGAAATTTATATAACCATTTACAGGGTGGCGGCTGATTCAATCATTTTAAATTCATTGATCAGCGCTGCAAAAAATGGCAAAAAGGTTACAGTGTTTGTGGAACTAAAGGCAAGGTTTGATGAAGAAAACAACCTGAAGTGGGCCGCAAAAATGAAAGCAGCAGGTATTAAAATCATCTATAGCATACCAGGCCTTAAAGTGCATGCAAAAATTGCCTTAGTAAAAAGAAAGGAAAATGACAGGTTAAAATATTATGGCCTTTTCTCTACAGGAAATTTTAATGAAACCACCTCAGTTGTATACACAGATCATGCATTGCTTACTGCACATGCGGGCATGGTTAGTGAACTGGAGTTGTTGTTTATTTTCTTCAGCTTTAGGGTAACGCCTAAAAAGTATCCGGCATTACAGTTTGAACATTTGCTGGTGGCTCAATTTAATCTTCAGCTGCAATTTCTGCACCTGATTGAAAAGGAAATTGCATTGGCAAAACAGGGGGCTAAAGCATCAATTACCATTAAGCTTAATAACCTTGAAGAAAAAATGCTTATCAATAAATTATACGAGGCTTCCAATGCAGGCGTGCAAATAAAATTAATTGTCCGCAGTATCTGCTGCCTTATCCCCGGTGTTAAAAATATGAGTGAAAATATAACTGTTACAAGAATTGTAGACAGGTACCTTGAACATGGCAGGATATTTATTTTTGGCAACAATGGCTCACCTCTTGTATTTATAGGTTCTGCAGATTGGATGAATAAAAGCATGTATTACCGGATAGAAGTATGCCTGCCTGTTTTCGATGAAAACATAAAGAAAAAAATAATACAACTGATCAATATCCAGTTGGCAGATAATGTAAAGGCGGTTCAATTAAATGAGCAAATGCAGAATATAAAGATACCCGTTGACAATGAAAGTAAACGGGTACAATCGCAGAAAGAAATTTATGAACTGCTAAACTTATAATGGAAGAAACAAGGGATTGCACGAATTGTTGCAATTACACGAATTAGAAATTGATAAATGTGGATTTTTAATTCGTATAATTTCTAATAAATGTTGCTGTAAAATATAATAATATAATTAATGCAACACTGTTTTTAATAATCGCTTGAAGGTTGCTACCCAAATAGTTTGCAAACTCTTTTACTACTATAAAAATTAAAATTATGACTGGTAATAAAAATGCTTCCCCATGGTTAGTTATATTGGTATTTATTTTTTTTAGTTGCCGTGATACAGCACAATATACAGGTCCAGTGGGTTATGATATTAATAACACCATAAAATTTGACATGCCCAATTCTTTGCATGAAATTTCGGGTATTAGTTTTTTAAACGAACTAACCGATAGTATTTGTGCCATTGAAGATGAAGATGGAAAATTATTTTATTTTACTTTAGGCAGTACTGAAATTAAGCACTCCAAATTTGCAAAAAAAGGCGATTTTGAAGATGTAGCTGTTTTAAAAAACAAGACTGTTGCTGTATTAAGAAGTGATGGCTCCGTATTTCTTTTTGCTTCAGCAGAAATTGGCAAAGAAAAAATTGACAGTGTGCAGCAATATCTCAATATTTTGCCGGAAGGGGAGTATGAAGGCTTAACAGCCGAAGATGGAAAACTGTATGCATTATGCAAAAATTGTATGATTGATGATCAAAAAAGGGAAATTTCTCTATATACACTTGCACAGGATTCTAATAAAATTTTGGCCGTTACGGGGTCAATGAAGATTGATTTGTCGGCAATTAAAAAAGAAAATAAAGAAAGCGGAAAAGGAAAATTTCATCCTTCGTGTATTGCAAAAAATCCGTTAACGCATGAATGGTATATTATTTCATCCGTAAATAAATTATTGCTTGTGCTGGATGAGCAATGGAAAATAATAGCTTCTTTTCCGCTTAATCCATCCATGTTTAAACAGCCAGAGGGAATAGCTTTTAATGCTAAAGGCGACTTATATATCAGTAATGAAGGCGCAGAAGGAACTGCCAATGTTTTAGTATTCAGATATCACAAACAATAGAAAATAATTTAAGTTATGAAAAAAATTGCTGTTGCTTTTTGTTTTTTTTGGCTGTATATATCTGCTTCTGCCCAGCAATATCAAGCGGACTGGGCATCATTGAATAACAGAAAAATACCAGCCTGGTTTCATCAGGATAAGTTTGGGATATTTATTCACTGGGGCGTGTATGCGGTACCATCCTATGCACCTGTTATGCAAAACAGTGGTTACAGTTATGCCGAATGGTATTGGTATCGTTTGCAGGAAAAGCAAAAAAATTTCCTTGCCTTTCATGATAAAAATTACGGCAGCAATTTTACTTATCTGCAATTTGAGCCCATGTTTAAAGCAGAAATGTTTGACCCGGACCAATGGGCAGATGTGTTTAAACGATCGGGGGCAAAATATGTGGTGCTTACATCAAAGCATCATGAAGGCTATTGTTTGTGGAATAGTGCAGAAGCCGACCGCGACTGGGGCAGGCCATGGAATGCAGTAACCGGAACACCTAAAAGAGATTTGTTGGGTGACCTTACCAATGCAGTTCGTGACAAAGGTTTAAAGATGGGGTACTATTATTCATTGTACGAATGGTTTAACCCCTTATGGCAAAAAGATAAAAAGCAATTTGTTGCCGATCACCTGTTTCCCCAGTTCAAAGACCTGGTGACAAAGTATAAACCTTCTATTATTTTTTCGGATGGTGAATGGGAGCTCTCTGACACTGCATGGCAAAGCCCGAAATTATTAGCATGGCTATTTAATGAATCGCCTGTAGCAAAAGACGTAGTTGTAAACGATCGGTGGGGAAGCAACACCCGTGGTAAAAATACTGGCAGTACTTACACGACTTCAGAATATGGAAGCGGTATGGAGGCAAATGTTGTTTGGGAAGAAAGTCAGGGCATTGGTCTTTCGTATGGCTACAACCGCAACGAACAATTAGCTGATTACAAAACAAGTCACGACCTTATATTAATGCTTTGTGATATTGTTTCAAGAGGCGGGAACTTACTGCTTGATATTGGCCCAACTGCAGACGGACGCATACCTGTGATTATGCAGCAGCGTTTAATTGATATGGGAGACTGGCTAAAAATTAATGGGGAAGCGATTTATGAAACTGAAGCCCATAAACAGTCTTATCAATGGAGCGATGGTATTAAACCTGGTAAAAAAGATGCCAGCTTTATGGCCAATTACAGCATTGCAAAAATGGTAGTTGCAAAAAAAGATACCGCCAATATTGAATGTTTCTTTACACGAAAAAACAAAGACCTGTATTGTATTGTTCCCGCATACAGGCAACAATTAATTTTAAAAGATATTAAATTTTCGGCTTTAACTTATGCCAGTTTATTAGGTGCTGCCAACAAAATCAAGTACAAAAAACAGGGCAATAATATCACCATAGATTTATCAGGCATAAAACCAGGAGATATTTCGGGTTCCGGAATATTCGTTATTAAACTTTCAAATGCATTGCAATAAAAAAATGATTCTAAACAAATATAAATAGGAATAGTGTAATTATTCTTTCTCAGTTTGTACTTTTAATCCACCAATAATCACGTTCCCGGTACCGTTTTTATCGCATGGGTATCCGAATTCTTTTTTCAATTTAGCCGGGTTATTAATGGTAGCATAAAATTCATCAAAGAATTTTGCAGTAGCTTTTTTATACTTGTCATCAATTAAAGTACAATCGGTATAAACAGCGTAGATATCTTTTTTTATCTTGTTGTAAAAAGCAATAACTGTATCAAATACTTTCATATCCGTAATGCAGTAGCCACGGTATCTTCGTTCATGTGTTGAATTCATATTAAGTTCTTCGGCCGGAAGTGCATAAGGTGCATCCACCAGCCCGGCATGATCAAAATCGTAGGCAACTGCTACAGGCGCTACAGTTGAATCAACCGCAAATAATTTAATATTTTGCATGTATTGTACAGACCAATCTGTATTGCCGATCAGGTATTCAAATACAGCCGTCATTAAAAAAGCCCCCTGTTCAGTTTGTTCCGGCCTTAATTTTTTTGTAATGCTTACAAGACCGTTCCTATGGGCCGCCTGGCTTTCCTCTTCCAGTAATACGCCATAAAATGGCGCATCGGCCTTGCCTGTCTTGCTGTTCTTTAATATTACTTTAACAAGCCTTGCCCTGAAACTATTAGGGGTTACCAGGTTGTAGAGTTTATATACCAGCCATTCCCGTACTACATAGTCATCACCCTGGCAGGGCATCACCAGTTTTATTTTATCCTGCTTTGAAAAAACTGACTGGTTTAATGTATCACTTTTTGTAAAATGCATCAACAAAGGAGGGTACACACAGTTTCCTCGCAGCTTGCGGAAATGACCCCTTGTTTTTGCCTCTGCCCTAATGGAAATTTCATTGTTATTTTCCGCCATGTACGAAACTGCAACAGGGTGGTACTGTGACTTCTCGGCCCTGTCATTCATTAATTCTTTTATGTTGCCGCTTAAAGTAATTTCAAGCGGGGTATCGTTTTCAAATAATCCTTTTCCCGGCAATGACTGGGAGTAACCGGTAACCGGTAAAACCAAACAGTTTATTACAATAAATAAATATGCGCAATATTTTTTTTTCATAATTGTATATTTTATAGGCATAATTATTTGGTTAGATTAATAACAAACAATATACTTTTATTTTTTTTTGTTTCCTATTTTAACCCGCTTGAGGAAGATGAATCAGGCAATGGGTAATGCAATGTTGAACGTTGATCCTTCACCTTCTACTGTTTCAACTTTTATTTCACCACCATGTGCCTTAATAATATCGTAGGCCAATGATAATCCCAATCCCGTTCCTTGCCCTGTGGGCTTAGTTGTAAAGAAAGGTTGAAATATTTTATCAACTATTTTTTGTTGTATGCCATTTCCATTATCTTTTACACTAATAGAAATTTTATCACCCGCTCTTTTTGTACTTACTGAAACAGCAGGCTCGTAAAGGTTTGCCAACTTTTCAAAAGTTGGCAAACCTGGTACTTCAGCTTTCTTTTGTTTTTGCTGAATTGCATAAAATGCATTGTTGTATAAATTTAATAACACTCTGCCAATATCTTGCGGAACTATATTTACTTTTCCAATGCTTTCATCAAAACCTGTTTTTAGTGTAGCATTAAACGATTTGTCTTTTGCCTTTAAACCATGATACGTTAATCTAAAATATTCATCGCAAAGGGCATTGATATCTGTCGGCTCTTTTACGCCTCTGCTGCTTTGGCTGTGTTGCAGCATTCCTCTTACAATGGCATCGGCACGTTTGCCGTGGTGGTTTATTTTTTCGAGGTTTTGAATTAAATCATCGGCAATTTCTTTTGCATTGGCAGTATTACCATTGTCTAATTCTGTTTTCATTTCATCCAATAACTCCTTACTTACTTCACTAAAATTATTTACAAAGTTTAAAGGATTTTTAATTTCGTGTGCAATGCCTGCAGTCAGCTCACCAAGGCTGGCCATTTTTTCTGATTGGATAAGTTGTGATTGTGTTGATTTTAGATTGGTCAGGGTTGATTCTAAAACTTTATTTGCTTTTTGTTTCTGGCGGTTGTTACGGTAGAATACCACAGCAAGAATTGATAATAAGCCTAACCCAACTAACAAGGCGGTGGTCCTGATCTTGTTTTTGACAGCAACACCTTGCTGTGCTTCCTTTTCAAGCCTGACCTGGTCCTGGAAATTCTGATTTTGAAATTGAAGAAGTTTATCGTTTATGTTTTTTTGCAAGCTGTCACCCACTTTTTTTGAAATAATAAAGTAGTTTAATGCGGTATCAGTATTGCCCAGCATTTTCCAGGCTAAAGCAACCTGCTCGCTTGAAATAGCTATTGTCTTCTCCGATTTTAATTGAGAGGCCAGGTGAAAGGCAGCCGAAGCATAGTACAGCATGGAGTCCGGTTGTTTTTGGTTTTCATATAAACTTGCCAAAGAATTATTACTCTCAATTTCACCAGCTACATTATTTTGTTTCCTGTTTACGGTAATAGCCGTGTGGAAGTTATATTTAGCTGAGTCCAATAATCCTTTTCTAAAATAAATATCTCCGATATTATTGAGTACAATTCCTTCATAAATTACCCATCGGTGGTAAAGGTTTATATTTTCCAATGCCCTTTTCGAATAAAAGAAGGCTGAGTCAAGCTGATCCATCTCAAGGAAGATTGAACCAATAGCCGTATTGCTTGTGATACCGAAGCTTTTGGCGTTGATTTCGAATGCAATTTGTATTTCCTTTTTAAAGTATTCAATTGCTTTTTCTTTATCACCTACAATTAAATAGATATTGCCTAATTGATGGAAAACTCCTAGAGAAATGGCTCTTCTGAATTTTGAAGGGTTATTTGCGAATTCATCATCCTTGGGTATAAAAACATTTTTTTCATTGTTTTCATCATTTGCAATAGCCAATGCCTCATTGCAAAGCCTAAGGCTGAGTGCAAGGTTTGCATCTTTCTGCATTAGGTAGGCTTTTAATACTAAAAAATCTGCTACCCAAAGCGGTTGCCTGATCCGCTTAGCAATATTGATTAAGTTTTCCGCTAAAGTCATTGTACTATCCCGGTTACTCTCTACATAATAGCCAACCATGTGTTTAAGAGTTGTCATCTTTATGGTGTCGTTGGCGGTTTTCTTTAATACAAGAAGCAAGCTGTCAAGTTCTCTTTTTTGTGATTGAGAAAGTGCAAAAAAAGGCAGCAATAAAAGGAAAAATATTTTTGTAATTCTTTTCATATCTGTTGTTAAGATGTTTGTAATTGAATGGTAAACTCCGTTCCCTGATTTTCTTTTATTTTCACTTTATATTTCGCCACCATATGCTTTTATAATATCATAACTTGTCTGAACCATGATTAAATTGATTAAATGATTACCATGATTTATGATTCGGGGAAAATAATTGTGAATGTTGAGCCTTCGCCCTCTTTAGTTTCCACTTTTATTTCTCCGCCATGTGCTTTAATAATATCATAGCTTAAACTCAAACCTAACCCTGTTCCCTGTCCTGTTGGCTTTGTCGTAAAGAAGGGCTGAAATATTTTATCAATTACTTTTTGAGGAATACCTGGCCCATTATCTCTAACGGAGATCAAAACTTTATTTCCTTCTTTTTTTGTACTTACCCAAACTGTTGGGCTGTCATTTGTAGCTGGGTACAAAATCCCTCCGCTCGCTTGCCGGGGCAAAAGGGCCACCGCATAAAACGCATTGGTCAATACATTCAAAATAACCCTGCCAATATCCTGTTGTATGATATTTACCTTTTTGATTGTGCCATCAAAATCTGTTTTTATGGTGGCATTGAAACTTTTATCTTTTGCCCTTAAACCATGATAACATAAGCGTATATATTCATCCGTTAGTGTATTGATATCTGTCGGTTCTTTTTGCCCGCTGCCCCTGCTGCTGTGCTGCAGCATTCCTTTTACAATGGCGTCGGCCCGTTTGCCGTGATGGTTTATTTTTTCTTCATTGTCTATAATATCTTTTGCAATGGCTTTTACATCTTCATAATTTCCTTTGTCGATCTCTTCCTTTAATTCTGCCAGTAATTCTTTATTTACTTCGCTAAAATTATTCACGAAGTTTAATGGGTTTTGTATTTCGTGTGCAATGCCTGCAGTAAGTTCGCCAAGACTGGCCATTTTTTCGGATTGTATCAATTGCTTTTGTGTGACCTGTAATTCGGTAAATGCGTCTTCTGCTTTTTTCTTTTCTGCTTTTAATTGCTGCAAATCATACCGGGCCTGTGTTAAATCTTTAAAACGGCTGTAGGCCAGCGAAAAAACAGAAGCGGCCCTTTTTAATAAACGCCAGCTTTCATCAGATATATCTGCTGCTGCAGCGGCGCCAATGGCACCATGAGAGAATTTGTATAAATGATAGGTGCGGTCTGGAATCACTTCGCCATAATATCCACGGAAGGGCACAGACTTTTCTTCGCAATAGTTGATCCACTCTTTACGGTTGGCTCCCTGCATGACGATGGAAGTTTGCTTTGCAGTGGTATTGTAAAACTGAAGCATTTGCCTGCCCACCCATGTGTCATTCAGGTTTAATGCAAAATGGTCGCTCACTAATTTCTTTTCTCCCTCACGTACATCTTTTATAGCATACCAGCATTCAGCTTTTTCGGTAAATACATCATTTATATAAATACTGCAGGTTTCCAGTTCTTCCACGCCCAGCAATCCCATCTCGTGCCTCAACACCTGTGCAACTTCTTTTAATTCTTCTGGTTGCTGCATGGCCAATGCCCTTGCCCTTACCCGTTCCAATGCTGTTTCTATTTTCGCTTCCCTTGTTTGCGCCTCTGCTAATTGCAAATCACTAAAACGGGTATAGGTAAGATTAAATACTGCAGCGAAGCGTTCCAGCAATTTGGTTGTTTGTTCGGGTTGTTCATCCGGTGAGGCAATCGCAATAAATCCCTTGGAAAAATATGAAATATACTGCACCCGTCTTTTTTGTGCAGGGCCTTCCTTAAAGGGAACATGAAATTCTGTTTTCCAATAGGTAAACCAATCCTCCAATTCTTTTCCCTGCATATCAACAGTGATAGCCTTTTTCTTTGCAGCCCATCCGTCATACATTTTTTTGAGCGAACTGTTTTTGCTGGCACTTACCATGTACCGGTTGCTTACTTTATTTCCTTCTTCATCGGTAATCCAAAATTCTAATTCACCACTATTATCATTAATAATGGATATGTACAAACGATTAGGTGCAATACCTAAACCAATCAGTTGTTTAAAAACCACCGCCGCTGTTTCTGCCAGCTCCTCACTTTTTTGCATCGCCATTGTCCTGCTTCGCACCCTTTCAAGGCCTGCTTCAATTAATGCTTCTCTTGCCTGCGCTTCTGCCTTTTGCAGATCGAGGAAACGGGTATAAGTCTGTTCGAAAACTTTGGCGAACCGTTTAAGTATAGTTTGTGCTTCCTCGTAAAGAGACAACATAGCAATCACAAAAAAACCATGTGAAAAATATGCGAAATGATAGATGATAAATTCTGGCGGAGTTACAGTCTCAAAAATGCTACTGATCGGAGTAATAGATACCATGTATTCAAAGTGTTCTTTCAATTCTTCACCCTGAACTTTTTTCACCAATAATGACTCCCCCTCTTGCCAACCTTTGTACATTAATTTAGAAAGGGAATCATGTGTATGTTCATAAAGGACTGTTGGTACCTGACCTTTGGTAGGGTCGCCAATCCAGGCTTTAGAAACAGGCTCACTTTGATTGCAGATATGGATTCCAAATCCAAACAGCGGGAAATTTAAAAATACTATCTGTTGAATAATGATTTTACTTACTTCTTGCAATTCATCGCTCTTGTGCATTGCCATTGTTCTGCTTCTTACTCTTTCCAATGCTGCTTCAATCTTTGCTTCTCTTGCCTGTGCCTCTGCTTTTTGCAAATCGAGAAAGCGGGTATAGGTTTGTTCAAAAACTTTGGCAAAACGAATAAATATATTTTCTTCCTTGTATTGTTCTTTGGTGATGATTAACAAGTAACCATGCGAAAAATATGCTGCGCACATCCGTTGCCATTCCGGAAAGGCAATGCCGGCATCAAGCAAACCCTTGAAATTAGAACCAGATTTGGGTAATGCCATCAGGTATTTATAATGCGATTTCAATGCTTCTCCTCCAACCTCTTCAGCATAAAATGCTTCTCCATTTTTCCAATGCATGTACATATTTCTGATAGAAGGCTCTTCCATATGTGGAATATAATGAGGAGGTTGAAATGCCCCCTCTGAACTCATCCAAAATTCACCTTCGCTTTCATTTTTATCCAATATCACAAAGCCGCACGCAAAAGCATTTACTCCAAGTTCCCTGAGTTGCTGAAACATCACCATAGCGGCATCAGTATTTTCATCACTTTTTTGCATAGCCATTGTTCTTGACCTTACTCTTTCCAATGCAAGTTCTATCTCTGCTTCACGGGCCTGCATTTCTGCCTTTTGCAAATCATTGAAACGGGTATAAGTCATATCGAAGACCTTAGCAAACCTGTACAAAATATCAAGATTTTCGTCACTCAGCGGTTCCAGCGTATCGGCCTGTAAACCTCCAAAATTGCTGAAAGAGGAATTTAAAAATATTCTGTCCGTATCCATCATCCCTTTTTTTGCTGCTTCAGGCAAAAGGCTCAATTCAGTTTTACTGAAAATATATTCAACTGTTGCCCTTTTTTCGGCTTCCTTCAGATCATACACCCATTTTGGTTTTCTTTCTTTCCAGGCAGTAAAAGTTGCCATAAAATAAGGAAATTCATCCAGCCTTACGCGGTAAGCAGTGGGGGTTTTATCCAGTTCAGGATTTGCCATCCAGTACATGGCCGACCTTGATTTTTCATCTATAATGGTGATGATACAGCGGTCAAGTGTAATATGGAGTTTTGTAAGTTCTTTAAAAACGGTATCCACTAATTCTGCTAACTCATTTGAGTTGTGCATGGCCATGGCCCTGGCCCTTACTCTTTCTAATGCTAATTCAATCTGCGCCTCCCTTGCCTGCTCCTCTGCTTTTTGTAAATCAAGAAAGCGTATATAGGCCTGTTCAAAAACTTTTGCAAATCTTTTCAAAATATCAGCATCATTGTCTAAAAATAATTTGCCGGAAAAACTACTGACGGTAAGTGCCGCGTTTTTTGCAAATGCAATAGAGTGTGAAAAGCTTTGAGTTGCTAAAATTTCGTTCTTTACATTGTCAGGAAAGGCCTTGTTATCAGCATATTCAAAAAGGTATTTAAAATAGGTATTTTTTTCTTCAAAGGAGTAGTCATTAGAAAAAAAATCCAATCCACTTTCCCTGGCATTCCAAAAATCTGCAATGATGTGTTGATTGGCAATGGTATCGTGCGGAAAAGGAAGATGTAAAGTGGAAGCAGATAACAGGCCGGGGTCGGCCACCCAAAGCGTACAATCTTTTGAGCCTTCAACAAAAGTAACAATGGAAGTTCCCCCGTCAAATTTAATATTCAGTTCCTTTAATTTCTCAAACACAACGGTAACCACTTCTTCAAGCTCATCAGTTTTATTCATGGCCATTGAACGGGAACGAATCTTTTCCAGTGCAACTTCTACCTGTGCTTCCCTTGCCTGGTCTTCTGCATTTTGCAGATCCCGAAAGCGGGTATAAATCAATCCAAATACCTGGGCAAGCCGAATCATGATATTGCATTCTTCTGCAGGGAGCGGATCAAATGCAATCACATTAAGGGCTCCTTGCGGAAAAAAGAATGAATAAAAAAACTCTTTATCGTTATACTGATGCTGCAACTCTGCCAGGTAACTCGACATTGTTTGATAGTATTGCTTTACTTCAACACCAGCCAGCCTGGTCATTACGAAAGATTTGTTTTGTTGCCTCGCAGGAATAATATTTTCGAAAACCGGGTGAATGTGCAAATTAACATAATCGACAATTTTAATAGATTGCTGGCTGTCTGAAAGCACAGTGAGCCAGAGCTCCATTGCTTCATTTTCATCGTCAAAAATTCCTACACTGGTGCGAATAGCATTAATGCCCAGCTCTTTCAACTGTTGAAACATTACTGCAGAATTTTCGGACAGTTCGCTACTGTTGCGCATAACCATTGCCCTTGCCCGCACTTTTTCCAGCGCTGTTTCTATTTTCAGTTCCCTGTTTTTTTGCTGCAGTTCAATGGTCTTATCCGCCAGTTCCGTTTGCAGCCGGGCATTTGTTTGCAAAAGATTTTGTACCTGTTTACTATCCATATTCTATTAATTAATTCAAACTAAAAATATGCCTGTTGACTGCACAGCGGCTGCAGAATATCTTTCTTTGAGCAGGCTGGTGCAGTTGAAATTGGAATGCATTGCAATTAAAATACTAACTTTTAATAGTAGTATAATGGTATGCAAATTCATCAGGTACCGAATATAAATAATTGAAACCGATCAGCAAACTATAATAAATCATCAGCTTACCTAAAAGCGATGTTGAATAGTAAAAATGATATCGATGCTGCGGGTCTTTTGGGAAATGACCTGGCAGAAACAGCCTATTTGAAACAACAGGTTATTGATCCGAAAAATCACTTTTTCAAATTTTTTTGTTCGTTTTGCTATTATATCATTCTGCTGTAGACAGATCGATGATTGACGATATTTCTGTAATCTTATTTGCGGGGAACCCTGCAAGGCGGGCATGCTCCCGAATTAATTCTTCGCTTGGGGCAAGGTAAATGCAATAGATTTTATCTCCGGCCACATAGCTATGTATCCATTGTATATCGCTGCCCAAAATACAAAGTACTTCCCTTGATTTTTTGGAAATGCCTTTTAACTCTTCAGCAGATAAATTTCCTGCCTGGGGAATGTTACGCTCAATTATAAATTTTGGCATGGTGTATCAATTTTTAGGTTTATAATTATTAAAATATTTAGCTTACAGACATCGTTATACTATTCCCTTTTTTAAGCGTTTGATAAACTACGCAATACCGTTCTGTTAATTTTATCAATGCATCA
>JAYVZR010000109.1:0-16210 GCA_043783135.1 Ferruginibacter sp.
TATTTTAGTTGTGGCAGGCATTATAGCATTTGCCCTTTTTTTTAAATCAATCGATTTTTTTGACAAGATCTGATCACTTCATCAGGCATAAATTTTAAAACATGTTATTACTTTTTATTTTATCCACCCTGGTTTTTTGCTACATCTGTTATGTATTGGTAAAGCCAGAAAAATTTTAAAACAGTATTATCAATATTGATAATTCACAATTTATATTATTATGAATACAGAAATTTTTGGCGTATTGGCCATGTTTATCATTACCGTTTTACTCGCCATTCCATTGGGCAGGTATATTGGTAAAGTTTATAACGGGGACAAAACCTGGCTTGATCCCATTATCAATCCACTGGACAAATTGTTTTACAAAATCGGTGGTATCAAGCCAGAAAAAGAAATGACCTGGCAACAAAATTTAGTTGCATTGCTTGTAATCAACTTAGTGTGGTTTTTATTTTCTATGCTGGTGTTAATGAACATGAGCTGGCTGCCACTAAATCCTGATGGTAATCCATCTATGACGGCCGACCTGGCTTTTAACACTACCATCAGTTTTGTATCCAACACCAACCTGCAGCACTATTCCGGCGAAAGCGGCGTAAGTTACCTGGGACAATTATTATTAATGTTCTTTCAGTTTGTAAGTGCAGGTACCGGTATGGCTGCATGTGCAGTGGTTTTTAAAGCAATGAAGGAAAAAAATACAGACAAGCTAGGCAACTTTTATAGCTACTTTGTAAAATCCTGCACCAGGATTTTATTGCCCTTGTCAATTGTGATAGCCATTGTATTAATATTTAATGGCACACCTATGAACTTCCAGGGTAAAGACCAGTTTATTTCTATGCAGGGCGATACCGTAAATGTATCAAGAGGCCCTGCCGCAGCGATGGTTTCCATTAAGCAGATAGGCACCAATGGTGGCGGATACTTTGGAGCAAACAGCGCCCATCCGCTGGAAAATCCAAATTACTTCACTAATATGGTGGAGAATGTCGGCATCATCCTTATTCCCATTGCAATGATATTTGCATTGGGCTACATGCTAAAAAGAAAAAGATTTGCATGGATGGTTTTTGGGGTAATGACCATTGGGTTTTTGCTCCTTGTAATACCATCAATCTACCAGGAAATGAAGGGCAGCAATGCCATCCATAAAATGGGGCTGTTGCAAAACCTGGGCAGTATGGAAGGCAAGGAAGTACGCTTTGGTCCGGCAGCCTCTGCCTATTGGGGCATTACTACAACTGTTACCAGTAACGGTTCTGTAAATGCCATGCATGATAGCTTTACCCCTTTAACGGGTATGTTCGCCATGCTTGGCATGATGATCAATTCTTTTTATGGTGGTGTAGGCGTAGGCTTTTTAAATTTCTACATCTTCATAATCATTGCAGTTTTTATCAGTGGGTTAATGGTAGGCCGTACACCCGAATTTCTCGGTAAAAAAATTGAGGCTAAAGAAATGAAAATAGCCGCCATTATTGCATTGCTCCATCCTTTCTTAATACTGGTAGGCACTGCTATTGCATCGCACTTGTACGCCGGTAACCCAAAAGAATATGCTGATTGGTTAAATAACCCCGGCAATCATGGCTTTAGTGAAATGCTGTATGAATTTACTTCCTCCTCGGCCAATAACGGAAGCGGTTTTGAAGGTTTAGGATATGGCAATGGGTCATCAGTGGGCGATAATACCCCCTTCTGGAATATAGCCTGCGGACTCGTAATGGTATTGGGCAGATTTTTACCCATCATTGGCCCGGTTGCCATTGCGGGTATACTAGCAAAAAAGAAATATGTACCGGAAAGTGCAGGCACTTTAAAAACAGATACATCCACTTTTGCCATTATGATTTTTGCAGTAATATTTATAATAGCCGCCCTGTCATTTTTCCCGGCATTAGCTCTCGGGCCAATAGCAGAATACTTTGGCATGCGGTAAAAAATAATTTGTGTAATTCGTGCCTTCAAAATTCGTGTAATCAGTGTTTAAAAAATTCGCGTAATTAAATATAATACAATGTCAAAAAATAAATCTAACAAACTCTTTGAACCGGCGCTTATCAACACCGCACTCAAGCAGGCTTTCGTAAAACTAAATCCCCGTATTATGTTCCGCAACCCGGTAATGTTTACGGTAGAAATATGTACGGGGGTAATGCTGGCAGTTTGTATCTGGATAGTTGCCGGCGAAAAAACGCAAGGTAGCCTTGTGTATAACGCAATTGTGTTTTTCATTCTTTTACTGACCCTGTTGTTTGCCAATTTTGCTGAAGCTATTGCAGAAGCAAGAGGAAAAGCCCAGGCAGATTCACTTAGAAAAACAAGAGAAGAAACACCTGCCAAATGGATACAACCAGTTGGAGAAATGTATGTAAATGAAATGAAGGTCGTCCCATCTTCCCAGCTAAAAAAAGGCGATGTGTTTCTTTGCGAAGCAGGCGATATGATACCGATGGATGGAGAAATTATCTGGGGTATTGCTACCATTGATGAAAGTGCTATCACCGGCGAAAGTGCCCCGGTGATAAGGGAAAGTGGTGGTGACAAAAGTTCAGTAACCGGTGGTACAAAAGTATTATCTGATAAAATAAAAGTACGGGTAACAACAGAACCCGGCGAATCATTTTTAGATAAAATGATTGCGTTGGTAGAAGGTGCCAGCCGCCAGAAAACACCCAACGAAATAGCACTCACTATTTTACTCGCAGGGTTTACATTGGTATTTATCATTGTATGCATCACCCTGAAACCATTTGGCGATTTTGCCAATACACCCATTACCATTGCCGCATTCATTTCTTTATTTGTTTGTTTAATACCAACAACAATCGGTGGCTTATTAAGTGCCATTGGTATTGCCGGCATGGACAGGGCATTACGTGCCAACGTAATAACCAAAAGCGGTAAGGCCGTAGAAACAGCCGGTGACCTTGATACCTTGTTGCTGGATAAAACAGGCACCATTACTATCGGTAACAGAAAGGCCACTAATTTTTATCCTGCCAACGGAATTGAGGCAAATGCTTTTACAGAAGCCTGCGCCTTGTCATCGCTTGCAGATCAAACCCCCGAAGGAAAATCGATTATTGAACTGGCTAACATCAATGTAAATACCTTCAACACCAACGGTGCAAAATTTATAGAATTTACTGCCGAAACAAGAAGCAGCGGCATTGATTTACCAAGCGGATTAAAAATAAGAAAAGGTGCTTTTGATTCTATAAAAAATATGGTGATAAAAGCTGGTAATAGTTTTCCGGAAGAGACTGCTGAAAAAGTAAAAGTAATTGCAAATAATGGCGGAACACCATTGGTGGTTAGCGAAAACAATAAAGTGCTGGGCGTTATAGAATTGCAGGACATTATTAAACCTGGCATACAGGAACGTTTTGAACGCCTCCGCAAAATGGGTGTAAAAACAGTGATGGTAACAGGCGATAATCCATTAACAGCCAAATTTATTGCAGAAAAAGCAGGTGTAGATGATTTTATTGCGGAAGCAAAACCGGAAGATAAAATGAACTATATCAAACAGGAACAGCAGGGTGGTAAACTGGTAGCGATGATGGGTGATGGCACCAATGATGCGCCGGCATTGGCTCAGGCTGATGTAGGTGTTGCTATGAACAGTGGTACTGCTGCTGCAAAAGAAGCGGGCAATATGGTTGACCTTGACAACGACCCAACCAAGCTGATAGAAATTGTAGAAATTGGCAAGCAGTTATTAATGACAAGGGGTACATTGACCACTTTCTCTATTGCCAATGACGTAGCTAAATATTTCGCCATTGTTCCGGCTTTGTTCATCACCTCCATACCGGCATTACAAGGTTTAAATATCATGCATTTGCACAGCCCGGAAAGTGCCATTTTATCTGCTATAATATTTAATGCACTTATCATCCCAATGCTGATTCCGTTGGCTTTAAAGGGTGTGGCATATAAGCCAATTGGTGCAAGTGCATTGTTACGGAGAAACTTATTGATCTATGGACTTGGTGGCATTATCGTTCCTTTTATCGGTATTAAATTATTGGATCTGTTAGTATCTGTATGGTTTTAAAAAACAATTAAAATAAAAAAATGAAACAACATATTCTTCCCGCTTTAAAACTCACCTTTGTATCTATTGTGGTATTTGTGGGTATTTACACCTTGCTTATATGGGGTATTGCACAGGCTGGCCCCAACAGGGGCCAGGGCGAAACTGTAAGCGTAAACAGTAAGGTAGTAGGCTATAAACTAGAAGGCCAAAATTTTACTGCTGACAATTATTTTAACAGCCGCCCTTCTGCAGTTGGCTATAATGCCGCTGGTAGCGGTGGCAGCAACAAGGGGCCATCTAACCCCGATTATTTAAAACAGGTACAGGACAGGGTGGATAGTTTTTTGGTACACAACCCTGATGTTAATAAAAATGATATTCCTGCTGAACTGGTGACTGCTTCTGGTAGTGGATTGGATCCTGACCTTTCTGTAAAAGCGGCATTGATACAGGTAGCAAGAATTGCAAAAGCCAGAAATATTACTACCGACAAAATAAACAACCTGGTGGCACAGCAAACACAAAAGCCCTTGATGAGTTTATTTGGTACAGAAAAAATAAATATTTTACAGTTAAATATTGAGCTGGACAAATTAAAATAGCCATGGCCGAACAGGAAACCAATGCCGAACATTTTTTAAACCTCATCCGCAAAAGCAGGCGGGGCAAGTTTAAAATTTATGTGGGCATGAGCGCAGGTGTAGGTAAAACGTACCGGATGTTACAGGAGGCACACACCCTGCTGCGGAATGGTGTGGATATTAAGATTGGTTATATTGAAACCCATAACAGAAAGGAAACACATGCGTTGCTGGAAGGGCTCCCGGTAATTCCAAGACGCAAATTATTTTATAAAGGAAAAGAGCTGGAAGAATTTGATGTACAGGCTGTAATTAACCTGCACCCCGAAATAGTAATTGTAGATGAACTGGCGCATAGTAATATTGAAGGAAGCAAAAACGGAAAACGCTGGCAGGATGTGGTGGAAATTTTAGATGCCGGCATCAATGTAATCAGCGCTGTAAATATCCAGCACATAGAAAGCCTTCACGCAGATGTAAAAGAAATTACGGGCGTAGATGTTGCAGAAAGGATACCAGACAGCATTTTAAGGGAAGCAGATGAAGTAGTGAATATCGACCTGACTGCCGATGAACTTATTATCAGGGTGAAAGAAGGTAAAATTTATTCGCCTGATAAGATTGAAGTTTCATTAAAAAATTTCTTTCAAAGCGAACGTATTTTGCAATTGAGGGAGCTCGCATTAAAAGAAGTAGCGAGCCAGGTAGAACGAAAAATTGAGAATGAATTACCCCGTAATTCACATTTAAAAACTGAACGATTTTTGGCATGTATCAGCAGTAATCATGAGATAGCAAAAAAAGTTATCCGTAAAACAGCAAGGCTGGCAGCTTATTACAACAGTAAGTGGTTTGTATTGTATGTACAAACACCAAAAGAGGCTGGTGATAAGATAGGGCTTGCATCGCAAAGATATTTGATCAATAATTTTAAACTGGCCACAGAACTGGGAGCAGAGATCATCAAAGTAAAAAGCAGCAATATTGCCAAAGGAATTTTAGAAGAAAGCGCCCGACAGAATATTACTACCATTTGCATTGGTAAGCCACACCTTACTTTATTTAATGTAATTGTCAGCACGCCGGTTTTTAACCAGCTATTAAATAAATTATCCGAATCAGATATTGACATTGTAATTTTATCCTGACATGAAACTAAAAACAAAATTATCGTTTGGGCTATCTTTTCTTTTTGCAGTCATAGTATCATTTGGCATCCTCAGCTTTTTTTATATCAACCGGCTTAGTAACGATGCTGAAAGGGTATTAAAAAATAACCATGAATCATTGGTGTATGCCAACAATATGCTAAAGGCACTGGAAGAAATTCCAGCAAATGAAGATGCCTTCAGGATATTTGAGGATAATTTAAAAAAACAGGAAGCTAACATAACAGAACCTGGTGAAAAAGAAAATACGGAAGAGTTAAGAAAAAATTTTACTGAGCTAACAATAAACCCTGCCGACTCTTCCAACTACCCAAAGTTGCGCCAGTCATTGCAAATAATAAACGATCTTAATGAAAATGCAATACTTAAAAAAAATGACATAGTACAAAAAACGGTAGAAGATGCCAGGTTTTGGCTCACACTTATTTTTACATTGCTGATAATAGTGAGTATAACATTTATCTATAATTTCCCGGCAATAATATCCAACCCTGTTACAAAGCTTTCAGAAGGTATCAGGCAAATTGCCAATAAAAATTATAATCAAAGAGTTCACCTGGAACAGAAAGATGAATTTGGCGACCTTGCCAATGCCTTTAACAGCATGGCTGAAAAACTGGATGAATATGAGCACAGTAACCTGGCAAAAATAAAGTTTGAAAAAAGCAGGATAGAAACCATTATCAACCAGATGAAAGATGGTATTATTGGCCTGGATGATAAAAAGAATATCTTATTTGTAAATGCTGTTTCTGAAAAAATCCTGGGACTGAAAGAAAGCGACATAATCGGTAAATATTCAGCAGATATAGCCCTGCGTAATGACCTGATGCGTACTTTACTGCAGGTGGAAACAAAGAGGGAATTGAAAATTTATGCAGATGAAAAGGAAAGTTTTTTTTCTACAGATATCATAAATGTACTGGCAAATAATGAAGTGATAGGGCAGGTGATTGTGCTACGGAACATAACGCCCTATCATGAGCTAAATGAAGCTAAAACAAATTTTATAGCTACAGTTTCGCACGAATTAAAAACACCCATTGCCTCAATCATGCTGAGTTTACAGTTACTTGAAAATAAACAAACTGGCCCGGTAAACACCGAACAGCAATTACTAATCGGCAGCGTAAAGGATGACGCCAACAGGTTATTAAAAATAACCGGCGAATTGTTAAATATGACGCAGGTAGATAGTGGGAAAATACAATTGACTATTATTAAAAGTGATGCAAAGGAAATATTGTCTTATGCCATCAACGCCAATAAAAGCGCTGCTGAACAAAAAAATATACAACTAAATATTTCGGTTCCTGATCAGTTGACGGTAGTTTTGGCTGATAGTGAGAAAACGGCCTGGGTACTAACTAATTTATTATCCAACGCCATCCGTTATTCTTACGATAACTCCACAGTTGATTTAAGCATCAGTTCAGCCAATAAAAAAATTTATTTCACTGTAAAGGATACTGGGCAGGGAATTGAACCACAATACAAAGACAAAATATTTGACCGTTACTTTCGTATTCCAGGCACGCATAAGGAAGGCACTGGGCTTGGCCTTTCAATCTGTAAAGAATTTATTGAAGCCCAGGGAGGGCAAATAATTGTAGAAAGCGAATATGGTACTGGCAGCACTTTTGTGGTTGTATTAAATGCGGCTGTATAGTTTAAGATTAAAGCAAAGCCTGTATTGTATTATGCTAAACTAAATGATTTATAAAAATGCCCCGAAATTAACGGGGCATTTTAAGCAAAAATTATAACTCAGCATTTACTGCACGATGCAGATCCCTGTATTTTTTTATAAGGTTATGTGCAATTTTTAAACTTGCCTGCTGATCGGCAATCAACTGTCGTATTTTGACATTCATTTCTGCATCAGATGCCAAAGCTTCTGTATAGGCTTTCTGTGCAGCGTCTTCTCCATATTCGCAGGATTCTAAGACTGACTGGCGGTCATGACCAGTAAATGATGCTTTTATTGACATCCAGGTACGGTAAATTTTTCCACTGGTTGTAGTATCAGTTGAAAATTCACTGCCTAATATATTTACTTCCTGTATAAGCTCAGCAGCATATTTCCTGCTGTCGTTTGCCATGCTTTCAAAAATTGCATGCAGATCTATATCCAGGTTTCTTATTTCTTCAGTGGCTTTTTCATACCCTTTTACACGGTCGTTGTTGATTTCTATGAGGTCATTTAAAACCTCTGTTAATTTTTCATTTGTTTGCATAATAATATTTTTAGACTTTTTTTAAAAACCAAAACGATGCCACTAAAAATATCCCTATAAATTCGTAATTGGAGTGTATAGTATGGTTAGTCTCATACACAATCGGGGAAAAAGTTCTACTTTTATTATTAGTAATTATGTTAAATGTTAGCCTAAATTGCCTGTATGTATAAAGCCTTTGTCATATTAACAGCCATATTTTTTATTTCCTGTAACAGTATTAAAAATAAAAATCCGCACGTAATTATCAATACATTTTATGGCGATGTAGAAGTAGAGTTATTTCCTGAAAAAGCGCCAAAAACGGTGGCTGCTTTCTTATTGTATGTAGATTCCGGCTATTATAAAAATAGCTCATTTTACAGGGTACTAAGTAATGAAAATTTACCATCAGATGCCAACGCTGGTTTAATACAGGCAGGTATTTATAAATCTAACCCCAATAAATTATCGCATGTTCCTGGTATTATCCACGAGTCAACAGGGCAAACAGGTTTATCACACACAAACGGTACTATTTCTTTAGCAAGAACAAAACCCGGCACTGCAAGCACAGAATTTTTTATTTGTGTGGGCGACCAAACACAATTTGACAGCAGTGGATCTGCGGCTGGTGATGGACTTGGTTTTG
This sequence comes from Ferruginibacter sp., assembly GCA_043783135.1. Lineage (GTDB taxonomy): Bacteria > Bacteroidota > Bacteroidia > Chitinophagales > Chitinophagaceae > Ferruginibacter. Next base: position 8,670 of record JAYVZR010000109.1, read on the forward strand.
CAGCTTTTGGTAAAGTAGTTAGTGGAATGGATATAGTTAGGAAAATGCAAAATACCCCAAGCCACGGAGAAGATTTTGATACGCCAATCATTATTGCAGATATTAAAAGGCTGTAAACTAATATGAGGCTACTCAATTAAATGGCAGGCTATTATAAGACAGCAATATTTGTTATCAGCTAGAAAAAGAGGGTGGTATAAAAATACCCACCTTTAACGATTGCTTGCTATATAAAACCAGACGTCACGGATGGATTCGAACCATCGTAAAAAGTTTTGCAGACTTAAACCTAACCACTCGGCCACGTGACAATTTTTTGATGTGTTACACATCGTTGGTAAAAAGTATTTTTATGTTGTTTAGCTTTTAACAAGACAAAAGTAAGCAGTTGTACTTAGTCTACCAAATTTATAGACTAATAATTATAAATAAAAAATGCCTGCTTACTGAAGCAGGCTGAAAGTCCCCTTGGGGGATTTAGGGGGCTACAACTCCGGCCAGCTCAAGGCTGCGTTTACTTATTTTTTTGTAATCAATATTTTCAATCACTGCATCAGGGCAAGCTATCAGTGATACGCCTTGTTGTTTCCACCAGTTGGTACTAAATAATTTTTCAGCATTTAGTACCCCAATCAGCCAATTGTATTTAAATTCATTGTGCCATTCTTCAATCCATTCAAAATCGTTTTTATCAATCCTGGTAATATCATCTACACTAACAAATACTTTTAAATAATAATCGTTGCTTAACAGTGTATCTGTTTGATGCGCTATCTTTTTGTATTCATATTTATAATCGTATCTAAGTGCCGAAATATCACTCAATACAGCAGAAGCTGTCGGAAAAGCCCCTGCCCCCTTGCCCTTAAAAAAATGTTTATCTGCAAAACTGCTTTCTGTGGTAATGGCATTAAACTCGTTGTGCACATGATACAGGTCATCGGCTTCTGTCACAAATTGAGGTAATACAAAAGCCGCCAGTTTTCCGTTAGCCAGCTTTTGTGCATTAGCTACCAGTTTAATACTATACTTTTTTTCTTTAGCTACAGTAGCATCCTGCAAAGAAATATTTGTGATGCCGTTAAAAATAAATTTGTCTGTAGTTGCAATGATACCAAAACTGTGTGCCAGTAAAATACTGAGTTTATTAGCTGCATCAAAACCGCCAATATCAAGCAGGGGGTTACTTTCTGCAAAGCCCAGTTGTTTAGCCAGTAATAAGGCTTCGTTAAATTCGAGGTGCTCCTGGAATATTTTTGTAAGAATAAAATTGGTAGAACCATTGATGATACCACGGAAAGATTGCAGCAGGTCATTGTCATAATATTCTTCCAGGTTGCGTATGATGGGCATGCTGGCACAACAGGCGGCTTCATACAAAAAAGATGTTTGATGTTTTTGCTGCAACGCATACAATTCTTCAAAGTGTTCAGCAATCATTTTTTTATTGGCGCTCACAACTGCCTTGCCATTTTGCAATGCTTTTTTTACAATTATAAAAGCAGCATCAGCATCGTCTATCAATTCAACAATTACATTGATATTTTCATCATTCAGTAAGGCATCGGCTTCGGTTGTAAAGTTCTCCTCCCCAATGCTTCTTTTCTTCTCATGGTTTTTGATACATATTTTTTTAATGGAAGCCTGTAAGGTGGGTGTATTGTGCAATACATCGTATAGGCCTTTTCCTACAACACCAAAACCAAATAAGCCGATGCAGAGTTTGTTTGTTGACATTTTATATTTTTTTAATTATGCTAATTGAGAAATATTTTTTGATTGTTTAACTTTTTTTGAAACAGGAATTTTATTGAATGCCTGTTTTAGGTCAGCAATTAAATCATCTACATCTTCCAGCCCAACACTTAAACGGATAAGGCTGTCATTTACGCCATTGGCCCTGCGTATTTGCGCCGGAATACTTTTATGCGTCATGTTTGCAGGATGGCTGATTAAACTTTTAATTCCACCCAAACTTTCAGCCAGTAAAAAATATTTTGTGCCGGTAACAAAAGCAATGGCAGCGGTATCCGTATCTTCTTTTAAAGTAAAAGACACTATACCACCGAATCCTTTCGCCTGCTTTTTTGCAATTGAATGATTGTGGTGAGTAGCTAAACCCGGGTAAAATATTTTATCTGCCTGCGGCTGTTTACACAACCACTCTGCTACAGTTTGTGCATTAATGCAATGTTGTTTTACACGGAGGTGTAATGTTTCAATACCACGAATCAATAACCAGCTATCAAAAGGAGAAAGAATAGCTCCACAGGCATTTTGCAGGAATTTTATTTTAGCACCCAGGGCTGCATCTTTTGTTACAACAATACCTGCAATCAAATCACTATGGCCACCCAGGTATTTGGTGGCAGAATGCACCACAATGTCGGCACCTAAAGTAATCGGCTGCTGTAAGGCAGGAGAGGCAAAAGTACTATCAACACAAAGCAGGCAATTACTTGCTTTGGCAATTTTTGCAATAGCCTCAATATCACTGATCTTTAAAGTGGGGTTCGTCGGTGTCTCCAGCCATATCAACTTTGTGTTGGGAGTAACAGCATTAAAAATATTTTCAACATTTGTTGTATCTACATACTTTACAGTGATGCCAAATTTTTCATATACCTGTGTAAACAACCGGAAGGCGCCACCATAAATATCATCTACTGCAATAATTTCGTCACCGGTTTTTAATAATTTAAGTACGGCATCAATGGCTGCAAGGCCGCTGCTGAAAGCTGATGCGGTGCTGCCTGTTTCCAGTTTTGCAATAATGTTTTCCAAAGCTTCTCTTGTGGGATTATTGCTTCTTGCATAATCATAGCCCTTGTTTACACCAGGAGCTTCCTGAACAAAAGTGCTGGTTTGATAAATGGGTACGCTGATGGCGCCGGTTAAAGGATCAACCGGAATACTGTGTAATAATTGTGTTGCGTTGCTCATGATAAAAAATTTACACCGGTATTTTTTGTACCGTGAAGTGAATAATAATTTTCTTTCATGCTTTGTCAAGAAAAAGAGAATTTTATCGGGTTAACTTTTTTATCCCCCTGCTTAAAGTACTAATCCTTAACGTAAGGGCAACAAAAAAGCTCATCCGATAAATCAGATGAGCTTTTAATATTTTTAAGAGATATTTTGAGCTGTGGATCTGACTTATCTTCCCGCGGTTTAAACATGCAATGCATAAAAAAACGGGATGGAATTGGCACCTTTTCCCTTTGGTTCAATGTGAACTATAAGGATAGGTTGTCAAGGCTTCATCGGGCCATTACCCTCTGCCTTTCTTAATAAGCTATAACAAAAGAACTGCCACAAAGGTATAATGAGAAGTTTTAAAATTCCAAATATTTTTTTAAATGAGGAAACAATAGTTCTCAAAACCCTGATGGTACTGGCTTGCAACATATTATATTTTTTATTGAGATTCACCTAACTTATTTTTTGTAAAAGAATCCCCAAAAGATTTTTATCTTGTTGACGGGGATACAATGAACCGAAGTGATATGTATAACATTCAGCAAACATTACAGCAATATTTTGGATACAGCTCTTTCAGGCACAACCAGGAAGAAATTATCAATAATGTACTGGCAAAAAAAGACAGTGTTGTTTTAATGCCAACAGGCGGCGGCAAATCTTTATGTTACCAAATACCTGCATTAGTGCTGGAAGGCGTTACTATTGTAGTGTCGCCATTGATTGCATTAATGAAAGACCAGGTGGATGCACTTAAATTAAATGGTGTTGCAGCCGCCTTTTTAAACTCCTCACAATCCAGTGCAGAGCAATCGGCAATTATGGAGCAGCTAAAAAGTGGCCGTTTAAAATTATTATATGTTGCACCTGAACGTTTGCTGGGGCAACATAATTTACTCAATTATTTAAAAACGATTAACCTCTCTTTATTTGCCATTGATGAGGCACATTGTATCAGTCATTGGGGCCACGATTTCAGACCGGAGTATTTGGTATTGGGGCAGTTAAAAAAACAATTTCCCCTGATACCCATTATTGCCTTAACAGCCACGGCAGATTCGCTTACAAAAAAAGATATTATTCAAAAACTGGAACTGACAGAGTACACAGTATATGAAAATTCTTTTAACCGTTCCAATATCAGCTATTACGTAAAAGAGAAAAAAAATTCTTTTAAACAGTTAATAAATTTTCTGGAAGAACACAAAGGTGATAGCGGTATTATTTATTGCCTTAGCCGGAGCTCAACAGAAAAACTGGCAGAAGAATTAAGAGATGAAGGATATGCTGCAACAGCCTATCATGCAGGTTTGGATAAAGGGATAAGAGAAAAGAACCAGGACAGTTTTTTGAAAGATGAAATAAAAATTATTGTGGCTACTATTGCTTTTGGTATGGGTATTAATAAAAGCAATGTACGGTTTGTAGTACATGTTGACCTGCCAAAAAATATAGAAGGTTATTACCAGGAAACGGGCAGGGCAGGCAGGGATGGATTATCCAGTGAAGCCATTTTATTTTACAGTGCTGCTGACGTATTTAAATTGAAAAATTTCGCAAGGGTAGAAGGCAATGAAGCTCAAAGTAAAGTGATGCTGAAAAAGCTGGACCAGATGGCAGCATTTTGTGAAACAAGGCAATGCCGCCGAAAATATTTATTAAATTATTTTGATGAGCCTGCGGCTAATTTTTGTGGCAGCTGCGATGTGTGTTTAAGCCAGGAGGAAAAAGCTGATGCCACCATTGAAGCACAAAAATTATTAAGCGCTGTTACCCGTTTGCAGGAAAGGTTTGGGATTAATTATGTGGTTGATTTTTTGAGGGGCAGCAGCACTACCAAAACAGAACACCAATTGATAAAAACATTTGGCATTGGTAAAGACATCAGTAAAGATCAATGGAAAATATATGTAAGGGATATGTTGCAGTTGGGTTATCTGCAGCAAAGTGATACGGAATACCCGGTGCTGCAATTGAACGATACCAGCAGGCGAATACTAAAAGGCGAAATGAAAGTGATGCTGGTAAAATCTGTGTCGGTCAATAAGGAGCTGGTACAAAAAAATATCGTTGCCGAAACAGTAAATGCCGGATTGTTCGCCAAATTAAAAGCTATCCGGTACGACCTGGCTAAAGAAGAAAACGTAGCAGCCTTCCAGGTTTTTAGTGATGCCACTTTGGTTGAACTCGCTACTTATCTTCCCCTCACTAATTCATCACTGGCAAAAATTTCAGGCTTTGGAGCCATTAAACTGGAACGTTATGGGCCGTACTTTTTAGATGCGGTTATTGATTATTGCCGGGCTAATCAGTTGACAACAAAAATAGATTCAAAGCAACCCAAGCGGCAACGTAAAAATCCTGCTGTTGAAAAGACGAATGACACCAAAAAGCAAAGCCTGCAATTGTTTCAACTGGGAAGGTCAGTGGATGAAATTGCTTTTGAAAGAGGATTATCTACCGGCACCATTGAAGGCCACCTGGCACATTTTATTTTTTCAGGCGAATTGAAAATTAATGAAATGGTAAGTGCTGAAAAGCTAAAAATAATTACAACTGCTATTGAAGAAAATAATAACAGCATGGCCATTGCGCCCATTAAACAAAAGCTGGGTGAAGTTTATAGTTATGGAGAAATTACTGCCGTGATGAATTATATCAGGCGAATGACAGAAGCATAATTTACGCACTCATATTTTTCGCCATCCACTCCGCCTGTGAAACTGCTGTTTGCTCAGCGGTTACTTTGTTGGTTATTTTATTCTGCCCCTTTACAATAGATTCTGTTACATAAGAATGTTCAATAGTTTCACTTTCCTTCATGCCAAATAATTTTATTAACGGTATCATTTTATCGCTGCCAAAATGCATAAACAATGGTTCGTCCATAGCACTATAAACCGGGATGTTGGTAAGCTGCCAATTGCTTACGAGTTCCAGTTCTTTTGAAGGTAAAGGGTAATGTTCAACAAATACTGGTTGAAAATCTTCAACAAGATTGTCTATTTCTTCTGTAAGTATTATCCTTGTTGTATCAATGCCGTTTAGTGCAAAAAAAGTTTTATAAGTTGCTGCTGTTTCAGGGAACCACGCAATAAATATAACCAATTCATTTTCTTTTGCCAATTGAAGACAGGCGTTCATTTTACCTGTAGAATGGATATATACTTTGTCCTTAAAAACAGCAACTGCTTTTGTTCCTTCTTTTTTGCCAAATAGGTTTGATAACATGGTTTGGGGTATTACTCTCTAAAGTATTGTTAACTCGTTCTAATTTCAATATTTGTTTCAATAATTGTCCTCACAGTTGTATAAAGTTCGACATTCTGGGTGGGGGTTTCTAATGAAATTATTAAAGAATAACGGGTTTCATTTTCAACTTTCCCCAAATGCTTTCTTTCTCTCCACCAACCTACCACAGGAAAAACTCCAATCAAATTACAAGTTGATAATTCGGCCGCAGTTAACTCCATAAAATCAGAATGAATAGAACCATTATTTCTATTATTAACACCAATTTTCCATCTGTCACTACCAGAATTACCAGTTACTACTTCGTCCCCCTCTCTTGCAGCTTTATTAATTCTTTTTTTGAATTCAGTTTCTGTTTCTCCTACATTATTTACATCAAAACGCAAACCGAATGACGAATAGCGGTACTTATCTTTCCAACCAATGGCACCTGCTCCGGGTTCAACGAAATATGATAAGGTAATTTGTAGTTTTACTGGAATGTTGCCTAACGAAAGTAAAAGTTCTGCAGGCCAGGGAAGTTTATAAAAATGTATATCACTTGTTTCTGTATTGGAAGTTACTCTGCCTTCATTTAATTTATATGCAAATGGCTGAATGGTCTCTTGTGAAATGTATGTCAACGCACTTTCACTACTATATAGTGCTTTCTCTAAGGAAGGCACTCCATACCCAAAAACTTTAAGTAAGTTTTTATAATCACCCCTGTTGTTAGGTCTTACATTCATTTGAGAAAACATAGCAGGCTTCTACGATGCTGAATGAACAACCAATGCCCTGATTGTCTCTGCCCATGCATCAGGATATAAATAAGTAACCTTAGCAGCAAACCATGAAGCCAATGCAGTTGCAGCACTTGTTGCATTTATAGTGTCAAATGGTTTTAGGTTGAAGCTTTTTGATGTGGAAAGTAAATCCAAATCGTCATGACCAGTTACAAAACCATTAGGAGTTTGCAATAAATTCCCACCTTCAAAAACTACGTCTGGTTTTATTGGCCATTTTGCTTCCCATACTAAAGAGGTAGTGCTGTATGGGGACAACTCATTTTCATTTGCAATTAATATGTGATTTATAAAACGTGGGTCATTTACCAAAACCTTTTCTGTATAAGCCCCAACCGTTAAAGCATTCCACGACTGGGCAGGATTTTGAACAGAGGAAACAAAATTTGAATTGGGATAATTTACACCTGCCTCATCAGCATCTAAATTACCGGCAGAAATAATAATCAATAGCTGACTTTCGCCATCGCCGTAAGCAAGGCTATCAACAGCACCAGACCATGAGGAAGGCCTTCCTCTCTCGAT